>JAITNT010000088.1 GCA_031290295.1 Clostridiales bacterium | reverse complement strand
CGATATCGATATATCACGAATGCTCGGTTTCCACAGACGCAACGATGCCGGGATAACGCTTTTTACCCATCCTAACGCGCACCCGTACGACAGCGATTTGGTGTCGGCGGATTACGGCGGACGCGTTCGCGGCATTATAAAAAAAGGCGGCGCTCGGAGCGGTCTTTATTACGGCAACAATGTCAACGCGGGTTTTTTTATCGTTAATCCGAGAACGTTGGGTTTTTTTGACACGCCAGAGGAGGTCGGAATGGAGCATGATTTTGTCGGCGCGCTGATTGACGGCGGCGAAAGGGTGTTTGCGTATAAATCTACCGAGTATATCAAGGACGCGGGTACGCCGTCGCGCTTCGATTCCGTCGCCGCGGATATAAAGAGCGGCACCGTATCCGGCAAAAATCTAAAAAATAAGCAGCGCGCCGTTTTTCTCGACAGAGACGGCACGGTAAATAAATATAAGGGCTTTATATCGGACGCCGCGCAAATCGAGCTTACCGACCGAGCCGCCGAGGCGATACGTCTTATTAACAAAAGCGGTTATCTGGCGATCGTCGTGTCTAATCAGCCGGTTATAGCGAGGGGGGAAGCGACCGCTGCCGAGGTGGAAAAAATGCACAAAAAAATCGAAACGCTGCTCGGCGCGGAAAACGCGTATTTGGACGATATCCTTTATTGCCCGCACCATCCCGATTCGGGATACCCGGGCGAGGTCGCGGCGCTTAAAATAAAATGCGACTGCCGCAAGCCCGGGACGGGCATGTTTATCGTCGCGGTTGAGAAATATAATATCGACTTAAAGGCGAGCTGTATGATCGGGGATTCGGACGTCGACGTCGAGGCGGGGCACAACGCGGGAATGCCCGCCGTAAGAATTAATTCCGGGCTTGCCGAACGCGGAAGCGAGGCTGCCGAAAACCGCGCGGAAAACCTGCTTGACGCGGTAAAAATTTTTTTAGGAGGGGATTTATGAATGAAATTTCTAAAAGCCGCATTGCAAAATTTTTTGCCGAGTATGACGGCTTAAAATACCTCGAACAAAATATTACGGACGCGATAAGGCTCATAGTAAGCTGCGCTCAAAAAAACAAGGTGTTGCTTTGCGGCAACGGCGGAAGCGCGGCGGACTGCGGACATATCGCGGGCGAGCTTCTCAAATCGTTCGCGCTCGCGCGCAGGATACCGGACGCGCTTAAGGAACGACTCGAGAGCGCGTACGGCTTCGACGGCTCGAGTATAGCGGAGAGCGTCCAACAGGGCGTTATGTGTATACCGCTTACCTCCTTCGAGGCGTTTAATACGGCTTTTTTGAACGACTGCAACGAAAAAATGCTGTTCGCGCAGCTTGTAAACGTCCTCGGCTCGGACGGCGATATCCTCATGGCGATTTCTACCAGCGGAAATTCCAAGAACGTCTGCTATGCCGCTCAGCTCGCAAGGGTCAAGGGGCTGAAGATAATATCGTTAACGGGCGGCAGCGGCGGTAAGCTCAAGGAGCTGTCCGATATTCTCATTAACGTTCCCGGCGAAACGGTATACAAAATCCAAGAATTTCACCTGCCCGTGTATCACCTGATTTGTCTGTGCGTCGAATCGGAATTATTTGAATAGAGAGAGCGTTTATGGATAGATTAAACATACTTATGGGCATCGATATGTATTTACCGTCGGTAGACGGCGTCGTCAATTGCATGCACCACTATATAAAGTGTCTGAACGAAGAGCACAATGCCGCCGCAATGGCGCCGAGCGCGGGCAAAAAATATGTCGACAGGCAAAGCTACCGGATTTACCGCTGCAAGGGGGTGCGCGTTCCCTTTTACGGCGGGCATTACGGCTTCCCGAGCGGCGACCGCGGATTTTTAAGAGAGTTAGAAAAAACGAAATGGGATATAATTCACGTCCATTCGCCGATGGGCATGTGTAAGTTCGCGGCAAAATACGCCAAAAAGCATAACATTCCCGTAGTGGCGACCTTTCATACGAATTTCAGACCTATCGTAAAAAAGATTGTAGGCTTCAAGCGGCTTACGGAAGCGGTTTTGAAAGGCATGGGCAAAAGACTCGACAAGATGGACGACGTTTTCGTATGCTCCCCCGGCGTAGCCGAGCAGGCGCGCTCCTTCGGCTATACGGGGCATATAACCTATTTGCCGTTCGGCACCAATCTGCCGAGACCCGGCAATTTAACCGAAATGCGGGATAGGGTCAACCATAAATACGGCTTCGCCGCAAACGAGCTTGTATTCATTTTTGTCGGCAGGGTGGTCAAGCTAAAGCGTATCGATTTCATTTTGGAGAGCCTGAAGCTTCTGAAGAGCAAGGGCGTAAGCTTCAAATTCTTTGTCGTAGGCACGGGCATGGACGAAAAAACGACCAAAAGAAAAGCGAATAAGCTCGGATTAGAAAGCGACGTTATTTTTACGGGCTTTGTCGAGGATTTTGACGACTTCAAGGCGCTGTACGCGCGCGCGGATTTACTGCTTTTTCCGTCGTTGTACGATAATTTCGGGCTGGTAAAGGTGGAAGCCGCCGCGCATAATACCCCGGGCGTGTATATTAAGGGCAGTAATGCCGCATACTGCGTTGAGCACGGGGTTAACGGCTTTTTATCCGAAAACGACGCGGAAAGCTTCGCGGCGGCTATCGGCGACGCGGTAAGCGACCGCGGTAAGCTTTTGCAGGCGGGCAAAAACGCAAGCGAAACCTTATACATCACGTGGGCGGACGCTTCCGCCGAGCTAGCCGGCAGGTACGCCGAAATAATCGCGGCAAAAAAAGCCGCCGATACCGCTTCGGAAAAATAGAGCCTTGCAACGACTCTGATAACAAAATATTTTTTATCAAAATTCTTACCTTTCTTTAATGTTATTTTAAGGTTAAAGGTATATAATGATATTTATAACGATGCACACATAGTATACATATGAGGTTTTATTATGACTAAATTTTTAAGAATCAGATTGCTGTCCGTTATCGCCGTCGTTTTGGCGTGCTTTTTTACTGCGGGCTGTTTTTTTGATATGCAGGGTAAGTCCGCGTATCAAATTGCGGTTGAATACGGGTTCGTAGGTACGGAGGAGGAGTGGCTCGAGAGCCTGAAGGGGCGCGACGGGCTTAACGGCGCCGACGGTCAAAACGCCGTCGATATCGATATTTACGCCTTGTTTGATATATATCAGACCGAGCATCCGGGCGCGACGCTGGGCGAGTTTTTGGAGCAGTATTTGACGGTGGAAAGCATACCTAACGACACCGCCGCAAAAAGGGGGCTGCGTTCCGTAGTCAGCGTCGTTTCTGCCTTTTCAAAAAACGTTTCCTCGGGCTGGGGCGGCTCGTCTACTACACAGGATTATTCGGCTGCGGGCGCGGGCGTTATATACCGCATAAGCGGTTCGGCGGCGTACATAACCACGAATTACCACGTCGTATACGATTCGGATAGTATTTCCAAGACATCCACAAATATTAAGGTCTATTTTTACGGGCAGGAGTACGATAAGTATTCCGTCGCCGCGGAATATATAGGCGGCTCTCCGACTAAGGACGTCGCGGTGCTGCGAATAGACAGTCCGGTGCTTTCCTCGGGGGCGTTTTTAGCGGCTGATTTTGCGGACTCGAATACCATTTTACCCGGGAATTATGCCGTAGCTATCGGAAATCCCGCCGCCGAGGGTATTTCGGTTACCGCCGGCATCGTCAGCGTGGATTCGGAAATGATTAATATGCAGTCGCTTACAAACGCGAACGAAACTATCGTTATGCGCGTTTTGAGATTAGACGCGGCGGTTAACGGCGGTAATTCGGGCGGCGGCTTATTTAATCAAAACGGTAAGCTTATAGGTATCGTTAACGCCAAAACGAGCGACACCAGCATAGAAAATATCGCTTACGCTATTCCGTCTAACGTCGTTAGGGGCATTGCGGATATCGTAATCGATAATATCGGCTCCGGCGGCGCGGCGGGGAAGTTTACCTTGGGAATTACCACGACG
>JAITNT010000066.1 GCA_031290295.1 Clostridiales bacterium | reverse complement strand
AGCGCGGCGACAATGTCCTCCCACTCGGGCGACTGGGTAATTACGTCCTCGCGCACGCTTTGACCGATATATTGCGCCGTCCCGCCGTACGCGGAGGAACGCCCGGTAATAAGCAGCGTGGTCTCGCCCTTGAGGTTCTCCAACAATATCGTTTCCGCGTTGTCAAAGGTTAGCTCGTAGCCCTCCTCGTTCCTCGCGCCGAAGTTATCCTGTGAAATCACGTTAATTTTCGTAATGCCCTCCGTTGCGGACAGCTTAACGGAGAAGCGTATGTCGTCCGCGCCCGGATAGATGGTGACCTCTCTGTCGTTGCCGTCCACGGTAGCGGAGGATGTTACGGCGTTATAGATTTGAGTTATTCTGCCGTTCTGCGTGGTGGTGTCCTGCTTGACATAACCCTTGGCGGCGGCGGCATATTTGAAACCGACAAGCGCGTCGGCGATATGGTTGTAAGCGTTTAAGTCCTTGACTATCCAATACTTATCGAAGCCCGTTTCCGTTATGCCCGCGCCGTCGTAAACGTAAACGACAGCGTCGTCGTAGAAGCCGAAGTCCGCGCCCGCCGTGCTGATGTTAGCCGAGTAGTTATTATAAAACAGCGTGCTGCCGAACGCGACTATTACGCCGCACAACAGAACGCATACCGAGCTTTGCCAGGTTTTGTAAGTATTCGGACGCTTCTCCTTGTCTACGCGGGTAACCGTTTTTTCCACGAATTTGCCGCGCTTCGCCTTGTCCTCCACCTTTTGGATAGCGGTGCGCTGAACGCGCACGGTGCGCTCGGGAAGCTTTTTGACAAAAGCGCCGAGTGTCCCGTCAAGATAACCTATATACGGCGTCAAAAAGCCCAGCGCGGATACCGGAATAATGACGACCAAGGGCAGAGCCGCGGCGCCGAGCAACGCGTTTGCAAGTAAAATCGCGGCGCCGACAATCGGTATAGTGACGACTACGGGAATAAAATAGAGGAAAAGCCTTTGAATATCGAAGCCGACTTTGTCCTTAAACTTATCCTTAGCGAGGGTTATCACAAGCATAACGATCAGCTCCAGAATCGCCGTCCATACGAATATGTGACTGATCTGCGGAAGCGCGAAGCTGAATACAATCGCCAAAAGCGCCCAAATGAGGACGTTTCCCGCGACAATGTTCTGCGCCTTGACATGCATGAATTTGCGCAGCAGCGACTGCACGAGCATTGCCGCGGCCCCCGCAATCAGAATGCCCGCAATCAGAATGCCGATATTAGACGCGGCTATTATCGAGATAGCGTTAATGCTTACGATTCCGAAGCCCGCGAGCATAAGCGCGATAATGTAGTACAGTCCGAACGCAACCGCAACGGCAACCGCCGCGGACAACGCCTGAACAAAAACGCCCGCGCCTATCGCCTTCCAGTCGAGCGACCTTTTGAGTACGGAAAGAACGATTACGGCGGCAAGCAGCAGAATCAGTATTCCCGCGATAACGTACGCCGCAACGGCGGAATAGGAAATAACGCCGAAGCCCAAAAAGTTAAAGTAAACGGCGCGGCCGTTGTCCGCTTGCAGATCTTCAAGGTCGATGCCGCCGAAATTATCTATAATACCCAGCATGAGCGCGCCGCTTGCGGAAACGAGATTCTCATTGATATTATCGGCGTTATCCAACGCCGTACCGTGCTCCTCGCCGCCTAAAATATTAGCGAACGCCAGCGACGGCGTATCGCCGAAAATATTGAAATCGGAAACCTTAGGGTCGAACAGCACGGTGCCGCTTAACGCGGAATTAGCCGTAATACCGCCCGATAATTTATTCAGCGCGGCAATGACGTTGGCGTTATTGCTCGACGAATTAACGAGAGTAACCGGACCCTTCGTGCCGTAGGAATCGAAGCTCGCGCCGAAGCCGATGCGTTCTACCGCCTTAGAAAAGCCTATAAACTTCTCTCTCAAAACGTACGCGCCCAGACCGCCGTTCAAGCCGCCGTCCGTGAACACGAAAATTATGTCGTTATTAAGACCCGTTTTATCCTTGACGGTGCGAATTACCTCGAGCATCGCGCCGACGTTGGCGGCGTTATCGTTAGCGCCGGGGGCGTACTTCACCGAGTCGTAGTGCGCGGTAAGCAAAATTACGCCCGCGTTTGCGGAGGTTGCGGGAATACGTACGACGATATTTCTTAGCGCCGTATCGACGGAATATCCGCTCAAGTCCTCGTCGGCGACGCCGCGTTCCTTTTCCCACGCGTGCCGCTCGTCCGAGGTAAGCGACGTTGTCATAACGACGTAGTTAGCGCCGGCGGCGATATTTTCCGTATCGACCTTGACGACGTCCTTTTGCGTTATGGGGTCTTTTTCCGTAATGTCGCGGGGGGAGGCTTCGTTAATGCCCAGCCTATCCAGCTCGCCGGTAATATAATTAACCGCGTCGTCGTTGTCCGCCGAAACGTCGACCGCGGAAAAATTCTTGGCATGCCTTACGGCCGCCGCCAAATCGATTCCCGAATCGACATTCCCCGAATATGCGCTCACCGAAGTAAGCACAACGGCAACCACGGCAATAAGCGCGATTGCAAAATAGTAGACCGTCCTAAAGACTTTCATCCCGACCTCCAAAGTAAATACAGCAAAACTATCGGATTACAAAACCGACATATAATATAATACCACAAGCGCCGATAATTTACAAATAATTAACGGCAAGTACGGGCAAGTTTTTTATAACGCCGTTTTCCGCCCAAAACCGCCAAACAACCCGCGTCCGTCCTTAGCAAAAGCGACCGCAGCGTGTCCTCCCGCCCCACATACAATTCAAACCCTTTCCATGTCGATGTTATCGCGCAGTCGAAACATCTCTTCGCCGCTAATCCGACCAAACGTGAATGCGCGCTACGCTGCGGCTAGCGCCTTGCTTAATCGCATTCAGTCGGACTTTTGCCGCCCATACGCGAATGCGCGCTCGCTCCGCCGCCTTTGCGGCGGCTTCGTCTCGCTTTATCGCATTCGGGCGGACTTTTGCCGACCAAACGTGAATCGGCGCTACGCTTCGGCGTTACCGCCTTGCTTGCTTAATCCGATTCAGTCGGACTTAAAGAGGTTTAGTCTATCCGGGTGT
>JAITNT010000305.1 GCA_031290295.1 Clostridiales bacterium | reverse complement strand
ACGAGCTGTTCGGCGACGATTTTCTGCCGATTTTCATAGATATGTCGTCGCCGCTCTCGTACCGGCAGGGGTTAAGACCGTATGGCGCGGGACTCGAGCCGTCGCTTTATAACGGGGTTTCGCCGACCGATATATTAAGCGCCACAAGAGCCGCCTTTATGCCGAGTTGGGCGAACATTATCGGCGAAGCGAAATAAATAAATATGTAAAAACAACAAATAAAAAAAGGAGACAGATTAAATTATGAAAACAAGAATTTTAAAAAGATTGTCAAGAACGACGGCGCTTTTATTGTGCGTTTTGCTTGCGGCGGGGGTGTTCGCTTGCAACAATAGGCAGACCGCCGCCCTCTTTATCAACGTGCCGGAGGCGGTTCAGCAAGCTGAATGCGGCGTATATACCGTGCCCGATTTCGAGGTGGTGGACGCTAACGGCGAAATCCATTCGGAATACAGCGTTACGTTGAAGAGCGCTAAGGACCCCGACGGCGGCGCCGTTACGCTCCTGCAGGACGGCAAGGCGATTAACGCCGACAAAATCGGCACGTACAGCCTTACCTTTACCGCCTCCGGCGTAGCCGACGCAGTATTAAAGGTGGCGTTTACAAAGGCGCCGCCCACCGTAGTTCTCGACGAGGAAACGGAAATTCCCGAGTATTACTTTAAAGGCGTTCGCTATCCGATTCCGCAGTTTTCCTACGGCGGCGGCGCGGATTTAAGCAAGAGCAATCTGAAGCTTTATCACGTTGCGCCGGACTCCGCGAACAGAGAGGAAATCGACCTTTCGGGGGGCGGCTTTACCGCCGCGTTCGCGACCGGCAGTTACGTTATAGTCATTCACGCGGAGGGCTCGTTCGGCAACGCCAAGGACTATGAATATACCGTTTTGGCGGCGGACGGACCGTCCGAAATCGTGCAAGGCAAAATCGGGTATTTTGACGAGGAATTCGGCTTAAAACAAGCGACAGGTTTAAGGGGCAACGAGGCGAATATAACGACGGAGTACGTTACCGATACCCGTTATAAGGATGAGGCGGGCTCGTTAAAGGTCACATTTACCGAGTGGGACGACCGCAATTTATTGCAACTCGGCAACCTGTTAGAGAGCGACATATCGGACTACGAGTATTTGGTTTACCGCGTTTACAATCCCAATGAGTTCCGCTTAATGGCGGGCTGGGGCTGGTTCGGCGATACTTCTTGCCCGGCGGGCAGATGGACAACCGTTTCGGTTCCCGTATCCTCGATTAACGGCGATAATTATGCCGGCATACCGACCGCGTCGTCAAGCGACGTTACGGGCTTGTGCATTCGGGTCGCGGGTCACGACGTCGTAGCCGGCGTCGTCCCTCTGCCCGCAGACACCTCATTTTATATCTCCGCGCTGTACGCGATTCCGTACCCTGCGGCGACTCCGCCTACGGAGGGGGAAAGAGTGAGCGGCAAAATCGGTTATTTTGACACGGAGTACGGCTTGCAGCAAATTGAAGCCGAAACGGGAAAGTTTGATAATATTGAAACGGAATACGTTACCGATAAGTATTACGGCGCCGAGGCGGGTTCGATAAAGGTGACCTTCACGTTCTGGGACGCGGACAATTTATTGCGCTTGCGCAATCTGTTCGAGACCGACGTGAGTGATTACGACTATTTGGTTTACCGCGTTTACAATCCCAACGATTTTGATATGATGGCGGGTTACGCGTGGTTCGGCGATACGACTTGCAAGCAAAACGCTTGGACGGCGATTAGCGTCGACCTTTTAAACGGCTTGCCTAATTCGGGCAGAACGACGGCCGACATTACGGGCTTGGGCATTCGTGTCGCGGGCGCGGGCGGCACCGCTGTGCCCGCGGGTACAAGTTTCTATATTTCTGCGCTGTACGCGGGTAAAATCTCGTCGGCAACCGCGCCGACAGCCGAATCGGGCAAAATCGGTTATTTTGATACGGAGTTCGGGGAAAATCAGGTTCTTGCAAGACCGGGAGGTTTTGACAATATAACCGCGGAATACAGCGCCGTCGTTAAGTACGGCGCCGAGGCGGGTTCGTTAAAGGTTACCTTCACAACTTGGGACGCCGACTACAACTTATTGCGCTTGCGCAACCTGTTAGAAAGCGACGTGTCGGGGTACGACTATTTGATTTACCGCGTTTACAATCCCAATGCTTACGCGTTTACGGCGAGTTACGCATGGTTCGGCGACACGAATTGCGCGGCAAACTCATGGACGGAGGTTTGTGTAACGACTGCCGCCGTCAACGGCGCGGAAAACGCTACGGCGGCAAACGTTACGGGCTTGGGCATTCGGGTGTTTGGCGGCGGCGTAACCGACGGCACTGTTTTCTATATTTCCGCAATGTATGCGGTACATAAACCGTCCGACATAGTGAGCGGCAAAATCGGATATTTTGACACGGAGTTCGGCGTGCATCAGGTGACCGCCAAAGACTACGCGGGCTCGACTCCTCCCGTGGAATACAGCACCGCTTATAAGTACGGCACCGAGGACGGCTCGTTAAAGGTTACATATTGGACGACCGACCAAGGCTTAGTGCTGCGCAACCTGTTTGAAACCGACGTGTCGGGTTACGACTACTTGGTGTATCGCGTATACAATCCCA
>JAITNT010000300.1 GCA_031290295.1 Clostridiales bacterium | reverse complement strand
ACAACCCCTTGTCCTCCGGCAAACTGCATAAATGGCGTACGCCCATCCTTGGCGTTGTCGATTTTGTATCCTACGGCTAATACACGTAATTAGGGCACTCCCATTCGCGCCGCACGCTTGTAAAAAAAGCTTCTATATGTTAAAATAAAACAATAATCAATTTTACGGGGTATAATTTTATGGCGCTTACGATTAAGGATGTCGAACACGTGGCTAAGCTGACGAGAATCCGGCTTACGGCGGAGGAAAAGGAGCGGTACGGGACGGAGCTGTCAAGTATCATCGGGTATTTTGACAAGCTCAACGAGCTTGACACGTCGAATACCGAAATTACCTACAACAACATTCTGGACGTTACCGAGCTTAGGGCGGACGCGGTTGAACCGTCGCTAGGCAGAGAGGCGTTGCTTACTAACGCTCCCGAAAAAGCCGAGGGCGCGTTCCTCGTGCCGAGTGTGGTGGAATAATGGACGGTATACTCAAAAAATCGCTTATAGAAGTGCGCGATATGATTAAAACCGGCAAGGTAACCTCGCTTGCCGTCACACAAGCGGCGCTAAGGCGCGTTGACGAAACGGCGTCGCTCAATGCGTTTAATTATGTTTGCCGCGAGCAGGCGCTTGCAAGGGCGTCAGAAATAGACGCGGGCATCGCAGCCGGCAAGAAAGACGGCGCGCTTCTCGGCGTGCCTATCGCCGTTAAGGACAACCTTTGCACGGAGGGCATTCCGACGACCGCCTCGTCCGCAATATTAGAGGGCTTCATTCCGCCGTACAACGCGACGGTTACGGAAAAACTGCTCGGAGCGGGCGCCGTCATTATCGGCAAAACTAACATGGACGAATTCGCGATGGGCTCGAGCAACGAGACCTCGTATTTCGGGCCCGTGCTTAATCCGCGCGACAATACGCGCGTGCCCGGCGGCTCCAGCGGCGGCTCGGCGGCGTCGGTAGCCGCGTACCAGTGCTACGGCGCAATAGGCAGCGACACGGGCGGTTCTATACGTCAACCCGCCGCTTTTTGCGGAGTGGTCGGCGTGAAGCCTACCTACGGCAAGGTTTCGCGCTACGGCGGAATCGCTTTGGCAAGCTCGTTCGACCAGTTCGGCACGTTCGCGCGCAGCGTGGACGACGCTGCGTATCTTCTGTCGGTGATTTCGGGTCATGACGACCGCGATATGACGAGCATGAAGGACGGCTACGTTTATAAAAAACCGGACGGCAGGCTGCCCGAGGGATTCCGCGTCGCCGTGCCTAACGAGTTCGTAGAGAGGATCGAGGATAAATCGGTCAGGACCGCGTTTTCGGCGGCGGTAGGGAGGCTGACGGCGGCGGGCGCGGAGGTAGAATATGTGTCCATGCCTATTCTCGATTATTCGATACCGACTTATTATATTTTGATATGCGCGGAGGCGACGTCTAATTTATCGCGCTATGACGGTATAAAATACGGCAAACGCGCCAAAAATCCCGCCGACCTGCTTGACCTGTACGAAAAAACACGCACCGAATTTTTGGGCGTCGAGGTTAAGCGCAGGCTTATGCTCGGGAATTACGCCCTGTCCTCGGGATATTTCGACGCATACTACCGCAAAGCGCAAAAGGTTCGCACGCTTATCCGCAACGAAATCCGCGCCGTATTCGGGCGCGCGGACGTTATTCTTACGCCGACCGCGCCTACGACGGCGTTCGGTTTCAACGCGCATTCGGGTCCGTTGGAAACTTATCTTTCCGATATATTTACGGTGCCCGCCAACCTTGCGGGGTGCGCGGCGATGAGCGTTCCCGATTTCGGCGCGGGCGCGTTGCCGGTAGGCATACAGATTATGGCGGATATCTCCTGCGAGGACAAAATGTTCGCCGCCGCCGCGGCGTTAGAGAGGTAAGAATATGGATTATATAACCGTTATCGGGCTTGAGGTTCACGTCGAATTAAATACGGCGTCCAAGGTTTTTTGCGGCTGCAAGGCGGAATTTTCCTCCGAGCCTAATATACATTGCTGTCCGCGGTGCACGGGTATGCCCGGCGCGCTGCCCGCGCTTAACCGCAAGGCCGTGGAGTACACCGTAGCGGCGGGACTTGCGCTGCACTGTAATATAAGCCGTTTTTCGACCTTCGAGCGAAAAAACTACTTTTATCCGGATCTTCCTAAGGCGTATCAAATTTCACAGCTCGAATACCCCTTGTGCGTAGGCGGGTATCTCGATATCAAAACCGAAGCGGGCGATAAGCGCATCAACCTCAACCGCATTCATTTGGAGGAGGACGCGGGCAAGCTCGTCCACGCCGCTTCGGGCGGGACGTACGTGGACTACAACCGGGGCAGTATTCCGCTTATAGAAATTGTCACCGAGCCGGATTTGAGGAGCGCGGACGAGGCCTTGACTTTTTTGGAAAGCCTGAAGTCCGTCATTAAGTATACGGGTATTTCGGATTGTCGTATGGAGCAGGGGACGCTGCGCTGCGACGTTAACGTGTCGCTGTGCCGTCCGGGCGAGCCGTACGGAACCCGAACCGAAATGAAAAACCTCGCGAGCTTCAAGGCGGCGCACCGCGCCGTTATGTACGAGGCGAAACGGCAGCGGGAGATACTGTCGGACGGCGGTCAAATTACGCAGGAAACGCGCCGCTGGGACGACGTTAAGGGCAAATCCTTCACTATGCGAACCAAAGAGGACGCGCAGGACTATAGATATTTTCCCGACCCCGATATTTTACCGATTAAGCTTAGCGGCGAATATATCGAGAGCATAAGGCAAGGCTTGCCTATGCTGCCGGGAGTGCGCGCGCGGCTTTATATCGACAAATACAAGCTGCCTAAATATGATGCCGAGGTGCTTACCGCGGACAAGGAGGTAGCGGATTTTTTTGACGCCTGCGTAAGGCTGTACGATAATCCCAAAATCATAAGCAATTGGGTTATGACCGACATTATGCGTAAGCTGAAAGAAAACAAGGAGGCGGAGGATATTTTTATTCCGCTGAGTCCGGACGCTTTTACTCAAATGCTGAAGCTGTTGGCGGCGGAGGAGATTAATCAGAACGCGGCTAAGACTATTTTTGAAGCGTACTGGAAGGGCGACGGGCGCAGTCCGGCGCAGCTTATAGAGGAGCTGGGGCTCGCTCAAATAAGCGACAGCTCGGCGCTAGAGGATATACTCAAAGGCATCGTAGCCGCAAACCCGAACGCCGTCAAGGACTATCGGGCGGGCAACACAAAGGCGATAGCCTACTTCGTGGGTCAAGCCATGAAAGCCACTAAGGGCGCGGCAAGCCCCGCCGTAGTAAACGGGCTGATTAAGAAGCTGTTAGAGTAACGCTTTTATGCGGAGCACGATACCGACCAAACGCGAATGCGCGCAAGAGAGCCGACCAAACGTGAATGCGCGCTCGTTCGCAGGTCTAGCGACAGCTCAACTCGCTTTTTCGCATTCGGGCGGACTTAGAGAGAGGTCGCTCCGCAAAAATGCGATTTTGCTGCGCTCCGGTTTTATTGTATTACTTCGTCCA
>JAITNT010000293.1 GCA_031290295.1 Clostridiales bacterium | reverse complement strand
GGAATCCTGTTCCTGCCCGTAGGTTTTGAGCAGGGATTTTTAACGCTTTTCGGGCAGCCGTCCGAGGGCGTTGTCCTCATAGATTCTGTTGAGAAGCCGTTCCAGTCGCCATGGCAGTTTCTCCCGACTTCCCGTATACGCCCCCTATTATCACGCCGTCACCACCCGCCGCAAGCTTTTTGAAACGGGCAAAACCTTTACCTTTGCAAACGTGGCTTCTACCGCCGAACTGCGTTTTTTGCCGTTGCTTAAAACGCGCAAGACTTCGGGATACTTATCGGCGAGCCATTTCGGCGGCGTAGCGGACGGCGTACACGGCACAACCGCGATACCCGCCTCATAAAGCTTTTTTACTGCAAGCAAAAGCCGCTCGAACGTAAACCGCCCTTCCTGCAGCTCAAAGCTTCCCCAAGCGAATTCGCCTATTCACACGCAGTTGAATCCGGCTTGCTTCATTTTAAGTATATCGCCGCCGATATTTTCAACGGGCATACATCCGGATAATACGCCGCCCCTAGATACAGCGGCTTTATTTCATTAAGCATAAATACTCCCCTGAATTTTATATTGTATTCACTCTGAAAAAATTAATTATCTGCCTGTCTATAACGTACGGTCGTAAGCAAAAATATATCAGCCTATCACGACGCAAGGTATGTCCCACATTGCGGCGAGCATTTTCATATCGTCGGCATTCAGCGCGGTGGACACTACGGTGTGATGAGCGCCGCCCTCCCTTATCCACTCCCTTGCACCGTCGGCGTGGTTGGGCAGAATTTTCCACATAATCCGCGCTACGGGCAGTTTTTGCATGGGCTTAGGCTGTTTTACGAGCTCTATACATGCTACGATCAGCTTAAATCCGACGCCCATATCCACAAGCGAAACCGCGATTCCTTTGCCGCGGATTCCGTCGAACACGAGTCGCGCGGGTGCCGCTTTGCCGCCGATACCCAACGTGTGCACCTCTATTTTCGGCTTTGTGTCCGCAAACGCTAAGGGCACCTCGAGCATATGCGCGCCCAAAACAAGCTCGTCGTTCTCGGTAAGGTCGTACGTATAATCCTCCATAAAACCCGTGCCGCCGCTTTTGCCCTCCGCCATTTTCATCATCACCGCCCCGAGAGCGGCGGTTTTCCAATCGCCCTCCGCGCCGAACCCGATTCCGCTTGCCATCAGCCTTTGAGTCGCCAACCCCGGCAACTGCTTTAGCCCGTACAAATCCTCGAATGTGTCCGTGAACGCCCCCGCGCCGATACGTTCAAAAAACCTTTTCAATGCGATTTCATACTTGGCTTGCTCCTTAACGGATTCTAAATCCTTGGTTTTCATTTCGTAGAGCCTTGCATATTCCGCCGTGAGCGCGATGGCGTCGCTTTCGCCGACCTTGGCGATTTCTTCGGCAAGCCCGCCTATTCCGTAGGTATTTGTCTGCCAGCCGAACTTTATCTGCGCCTCTACCTTGTCGCCCTCGGTTACCGCCACCTCGCGCATATTGTCGCCGAACCGCGCGATCTTCAAATTGTTGGAAAAATCAAAAGCCTCGGCGGCGGCGGCAAAGTCGAAAATCCTTTTGAGCACGCTTTCGTTTTTATAAAAGCCGACCGCTATTTCGTTATTGAGCTTTAAGCGCGCGCATATATGCCCGAATTCCCTGTCGCCGTGCGCCGATTGGTTAAGATTCATAAAATCCATATCGATCGTGTCGTAGGGCAGCTTCTCGTTAAACTGCGTATGCAAATGCAGCATAGGCTTGTTAAGCTCCTTTAGCCCTCTTATCCACATTTTAGCGGGGCTGAAGGTGTGACACCAAACTATAATTCCGACCGTGTTTTCATCAAAGTTGACCTCCCGCGCCATCTTAAAAATCTGCTCGCTGTTTTTTACCGTTCCGTAATACTCGATCTTAACGCGCGGCGACTTCGCGTTTATAAACTCCGTCATTTCCAGGCTGTTCTTATCCGCCTGCCGCAGCGTTTCCGCGCCGTACAAATCTTGGCTTCCCGTCACAAAATACACCGTTTTTTTCATAATTTAACCGTTCTCCTTTAATTCTTTTTTTCTTGCCCGTAATAGGCGTCGTTACCGTGCTTTCTTAGGTAATGCTTATCCAAAATATACTCGGCGGCGCGGGGCGTACCGGAATCGAGCCGCTCGGTGAGAATCGCCATTTTGGCAACGTTCTCCGCTACCGCCGCATTGTAAACCGCATCGAGCGAATCACTACCGAAGCTGAAAACGCCGTGCGATTTTACAAGCGCCGTCGGTATCCGTACGGGGCTGAGCGTCCTGAAGGCTTCAACGATTACTAGTCCCGTGTTTTTCTCGTATTCGCCGTTAACCTCCTCCATTGAAAGCGCCCTTGTGCAAGGTATATCGCCGTAAAAATAATCGGCGTGGGTCGTGCCGTAAAACGGTATACAACGCCCCGCCTGGGCGAACGCCGTCGCGTATGTGGAATGGGTATGGGCGACGCCTTTTACATCGGGAAAGGCTTTGTACAGCTCCAAATGCGTGGGTGCGTCGCTCGACGGTCGCAACGCGCCCTCTACGACCGCGCCGGACTTATTCAAAACAACCATATCGGACGCTTTCATATGCTCGTATTCTACGCCGCTGGGTTTGATAACCACGAGTCCCGTTTCGGGGTCAAGCTCCGAAACGTTGCCCCATGTGAAAATCACCAGCCCGCGCTTCACTAATTCGAGATTTGCGCGCAGCACCTTTTCTTTCAAACGCTCTAACATTTTTCTGCCTCCGCCTTTATTTTTTTAAGGCTTTTCATAACGTTGTTTTCGCCTCTGCCGAAGTAATCGTGCAGTCTCTCGAACTCCGCATAAAGCTTGTCGTAAATCTCCGCGTTCTTAGGCAAGGGCTTATAAACGATATCCTTCAGCTTGCTCATATTGCGTATCGCCGTATTGAGCTCGATGTATCCCGACGCCGCCGCACCGAATATTGCGCTGCCCAGGGCGCACGCTTGCGGACTGCCGGAAAGCTTAATTTCCTTCTTTGTAACGTCGGCGTAAATCTGCATCATCATTGGGTTTTTTTCCGCAATTCCGCCCGCCGCGTAAAGCTCGTCTATACGTACGCCGTTTTTCTCAAAGGTTTCGATTATCATTCTTTTGCCGTAAGCGGTAGCCTCTATCAGCGCCCTGTACATTTCCTCGGGTCTCGTGGCAAGCGTCATACCGAGCATCATTCCGGTAAGATCGACGTCTACCAAAACCGAGCGGTTTCCGTTCCACCAATCCAGCGCCAAAAGCCCGCTCTCGCCAGGCGCGTACCCCGACGCCTTGTCAACGAGATACGCGTGAATGTTTTGATTACGCTTGTTCGCCTCGTCAAAATACGCGGGCGGCACGCAGGTTTTTACAAACCAATCAAAATGGTCGCCTACGCACGACTGCCCGGATTCATAACCGAAAAACCCAGGCAGTACGCCGTCCTCCACCACGCCGCACATTCCGGGAACATTTTTCTCGGTCGTTCCCAAAAATATATCGCAGGTGCTCGTACCCATAATCATGAGCATTTTGCCGGCATCGGTAACGCCCACCGCCGGCAGAGCGACGTGCGCATCAACGTTTGCCACGGCGACAGCCGTCCCTTTTTTAAGCCCTGTAAGACGGCTTGCGAATTCGTCTATTTCGCCCGCCTTGTCGCCTATAGGCGTTATAGGGCAGCCGATTTTTTGCTCTACAAAATTTTCCATTAGGGGGTCGAGCGCTTTGAAAAATTTCTTGGACGGATAGCCCTCCTTTTTGCTCCAAAGCCCCTTATAGCCCGCGGTGCAGCTGTTGCGCGTTTCCTTGCCGGTAAGCTTCCACACCACCCAATCCGCCGCCTCGATGAACTTGTCCGCCCGCTTATAAATCTCGGGTGCATCCTGAGCTATTTGCAACGCTTTGGGAATTTCCCACTCGCTTGAAATTTTGCCGCCGTACCTTTCCAAAAACGTTTCGCCCGTTTTACGCGCGGTTTCGTTAACTGTGTTCGCCTGCGCCTGCGCCGCGTGATGCTTCCACAGCTTGACGTAAGCGTGCGGATTGCTCTTGTATTCGGGCAGCGCGCAAAGCGGCGTACCGTCGGACAAAACGGGCAAAACGGTGCAAGCGGTAAAATCGATTCCAACCCCGACGACGTCGTTTACGTCTATCCCGCTTTGTTTAATAACGGCGGGTATCGCCGACCCGAAAACCTCCAGATAATCGTCGGGATGCTGCAGCGCCCAATCCTCGCCGAGTTTTTTTCCGCAGGGCAGCCGCTCGCTCATTACACCGTGCGTATACTCCTTGACCGCCGCCGCGACCTCCTCGCCGGTTTCGACGTTTACGAGCAACGCTCTGCCGCTGAGCGATCCGAAGTCCACTCCGATACTATATTTCGCCATAACTAACGCTTCCTCCCTCGTTATTTACATCTGCTTTTACCGTAATTATTATAGCACGATAATCGCGCCGCGGCGTTAAAAAAACGATTGTTTAATTCAGTTTTATGTAAAGAAAACAAACTCTTTTTTGTTCTTACGGTATTACCTTGACAAGAATCGATATTTGCGGTAGAATTTTGATATGCAAAAACTATCCCCTGAAAGCAGTAATCTTGAAATCTGTAATTATTATTCATATAACTACAGCGGTTTCTCAATGAAGCCGCACAGTCACGCGGCCGTAGAGATAATGTATCAAAACGGCGGCGCCTGCGACGTTTTAATTTTCGGCGCCCAAAAGATAAAAATCGCTCTTAAAAAAGGGCAAGCCGTGGTT
>JAITNT010000281.1 GCA_031290295.1 Clostridiales bacterium | reverse complement strand
ATTAGGTAACCTCGTCCGTCAACAGCTCTCTAAGCTCGCCGCGCGCGCGTTTGAGCCGCGACCGCACCGCCGCGTCCGTCGATTTGGTAAGCCCCGCTATCTCCTTAGAGGTGTAGCCCTCGTAATAGAAGAGATAAACCGCCGCTCTTTCGGACGCGTTCAGCTTGAATATTTCCGCAAGCGCGTAATCGGTTTTTTGCGGCTTCGCGGGCAGGTCGTATGTAAGTGGGACGGTGCGCGCGTTTTTCTTAACGGCGTTGCGGCATAAATTGCGCGCGACGGTAATAAGCCATCCCTTGAGATGTCCTTCGCCGCCGAACTCCGCTCCGCGTTCGTACAGCTTGACAAAGCAATCCTGCGTCAAGTCCTCCGCCGCCGCCCCGTTGCCGAGATACAGCAGCCCGAGCCGGTACAGTAACGGTGAATACTCGTCGTAAATGCGCTCAAATTCCGTCGTCATTACAATCACCTACCTATAAAACAATTCAACCGTGCAAAATGTGACAAGCTTTTAATAATTATTTTCAGTATACTACGAAAACCGAAATATAGATATTTTTTGCGCATAATTCCCGCCGCATATGAAAATAATATTTATAACAACTTTATCAGAAGCAATTAAACGAAATTGCTGAAGGAGCCTAAATCATGAGAAACTATTCTAACTGTTTGCTTGACCCGTCCGACGCCGCCGTAGTCATTATCGACCATCAGCCGCAAATGTATTTCGGGATTGAAAGCATCTCGCGCGGTACCCTGCTTAACAACGTCGTAGGCCTTGCCAAAACGGCGCAGGCCTTTAAGGTGCCGTGTATTCTGTCTACGGTAGAGGCGCAAGCCTTCTCCGGAATGCTTTGCTCGAAGCTTCAGACCGTCTATCCGGACATCGTGCCTATCGACCGCACCTGCATTAACGCGTGGGAGGATGTCAAGCTGAAAAGAGCCGTCGAGGGAACGACGAAACGTAAAATCATTCTTGCCGGGCTTTGGACGGAGGCTTGCGTGACCTTCCCCGCGCTGTCCATGCTTAGCGACGGCTACGAAATTTACGTTGTAAGCGACGCCTGCGGAGGCGTAAGCAGAGAGGCGCACTACGCCGCGATACGGCGCATGACGCAGGCGGGCGCGATTCCGGTAACGTGGCAGCAGGTTATGCTGGAATTCCAGCGCGACTGGAACAACAAGAGCACCTATAACGCCGTAATGACCATTATCAAGGAGCACGGCGGCGCATACGGCTTAGGCGCGGAATACGCCGAAACAATGCTGCCCCCAAAAGCGTAGCTTTGTCTCTCTCCGGCTTTTAACCGACCAAGCGTGAGTGCGCGCTCGTTCACCGCCTGCGGCGGAGCGAGCGCGCATTCGCGTCCGGGCGGCAAAAGTCCGACTGAATCGGATTAAGCAAGACAGCCGCCCGTAAAGGGCGGCTTGTCGCAGCGCCGATTCACGCTTGGTCGGTATCGCTTGGTCGGCTACTATTCCTTACACGTAAAGCACAGCCCTAACGTGCCGGGACCGCAGTGAGCGCCGATTACGGGGCCGACGGGTTGGTTCCACAGCTCGCAGTCCGTCCCGAAGCGCGCGCGGAACGCGGCTATCGCGACGTCTATATCGGACGCGTCCGCGTCTATGAAGGACACAGGCATGGACAGGTCGATTTTCTTCTCCTCCGCCTTATCTAACAGCATTTCTATAGATTTCTTTCTGCCCTTGGCTTTGGCGTAGTTCTCTATTCTGCCCTCCTTAGAAAATTGCAGCATGGGCTTTAAGCCGAGGAGCGAGCCTATTACCGCGGCGGCGCCGCCCAAACGCCCTCCCCGCTTGAGGTGGTTCAGGTCGTCCACCGTAAAGACCGTGCCCGCCCGCGCGGAAAGCTTCTCCGCGTACGCCGCGGTTTCCTCAAGGCTTGCGCCCGCGCGGAATTTCTTGGCGGCGGCATAAACTATCAGCCCCGCGCCCATGGAAATCGTCTTGGTATCCACGGTGAGAACCTTGCGGTCGGGATATTTCAATTTAAGCTCGTTAAGGGCGATCTCCATATGGTCGAAGGTCGCGCTCATTTTGTGCGAAAAGGTTATGTAAAGGATATCCTCGCCCTTAGCCAAAAACGGCTCGAAATATTCGATATAGTTCACCGAATTAAGCGCGGACGTTACGGGAATCGAGCCCTTGCGAATGCGGGCGTAGAATTCGCCGAAGTCCGTATTCTCGCCCATGTCGTAAAAATGCTCCTCCCCGTCGATAGTGTACGGCATTTTGATAACCTCTAAGCCCAGCTCTTTAACCTTGTCGTACCATAGCTCACAGTTACTGTCGCAAAATAAAATACTCATAAAATAAATACTCCTTTGATATTTTGTTTTTCTTTATACTTGTTACAAAACTAAACGCGGGGAATTTTTAACGGCTCTGCTTCGCGGCAAGCACGCCGTCCGCTATCATGCAGGAAAGCTTACATGCGGCGGCAAGCTCGTCGCCCAGGTAAACCTCGGCTTCTCCCGAGGCTATGCGAAAACGCGTGCCCTTATCGACGGCTACAATCCTGCATTTGTCGCCGGGGCGAATCATTTTTTTAACGCGGAAATCGATAACCTTATAAAGATAGGCAAACATATCCTTATTCTCCGGTCTTGTCATGAGCCAATACGCGCCCGCCTGCGCCATAGCCTCTATGAGCAATATGCCGGGAACAATCGGGTTGCCCGGCAGATGCCCCGCTAAAATCGGGTTGTCGGGCTTGAACGTGTAGTACGCGGTAATTTTGCCGTCCCCTATTTCGCCTATTTCGTCCAAAAAAAGAAACGGATCTCTTTGAGGCAGCACCTGCTTAATTTCTTCAATTCCTATCATTATGTACGGCTTTCCTTACTTGCAATATTTTAACGCTTTTTCTTCGAGTATTTGCACGGCATCGGCAAACATGCCCTTTATAATATCGGCGGCGGGACGGACGCGGTTAACAAGCCCGGCAATCTGCCCCGCCATCAGCGAGCCGCCGTCGATATCGCCGTCGACGACCGCCCTCCTCAGGCTGCCTACGGTTAAATTCTCTATTTCTTCCTTCGACTTGCCGTCCCTCTCCATGTCGGACAGCGTTCGGGTAAGCCCGTTCTTGATAGCGCGGACGGCAAGACCCGTGCCGCGCCCCGTTACGGCGGTCGCGTTATCGCCCGCTTTAATTATCATGTTCTTGTAGCCGTCGGAAATTTTGCATTCCGCGCTCGCCAAAAAAACCGTGCCGCATTGCACGCCCTCCGCGCCTAAGCAAAGCGCGGCGGCGACGCCCGCGCCGTCGGCGATTCCGCCCGCGGCTATCACGGGGATTTTGACCGCGCGGACTACCTGCGGAACCAACGCCATAGTCGCGTTCTCTCCGATATGCCCGCCGCTCTCCGTACCCTCGGCAATCACCGCGTCGACGCCGTCGCGCTCGGCCATTCTCGCAAGCGCCGTGCCCGGGACTACGGGTATTATCTTAATCCCCGCCGCCCTCAAGGCGGGCACAAATTTCCTCGGGCTGCCGGCGCCCGTCACGACAACGGGGGGCTTTTCCTCGAGCACAACGGAAACGACCCCGTCAACCGACGGATTCATAAGCATAATATTAACCGCAAACGGCTTGTCCGTAAGCCTCCTCGCCTTGCGTATTTCCGCTCTCAAAAGCTCGGCGGGCATGTTTCCCGCCGCGATAATTCCTAGTCCGCCGGCGTTCGAGACCGCCGCGGCGAGCGTCGCTTCCGAAATCCACGCCATTCCGCCCTGAAATATGGGGTATTCGATGCCTAATAATTCCGTAACTCTTGTTCTCATGTCTATATTTTACCACAAAATCATTAAATTGCAACCTTTTACCCTTGAAATGTCGGGTAAAAATACTTTTTTGCCGTAAGCAAAGAAAAAAGCTTGGAAAATTTACTTCCTTTAGCCTTGCAAATGCGGTATACTGTTCCTTATGAAAACTATTGCGGCTATCGCAACACCTATAGGAACGGGCGGAGTAGCCGTGCTCCGCGTGAGCGGGGACGGCGCGTTCGGGATTTGCGACGCCGTATTCCGCGCCGACGGCGGAGGCAAGGCGGCGGATTTTCCCGAACGCAGGCTTATGCTCGGAACCTTCTCCGCGGCGGCGTTCGACGAACGGTGCCTTGCGGTTTGCTTTACCGCGCCGCGTTCCTTTACGGGCGAAAACGTGGTAGAATTCCAGATACACGGCGGCGCGGCGCTTGCGCGGTATGTGCTCGCCGCGTTGCTTTCGGCGGGGGCTGTTACGGCGCGGCCGGGGGAATTTACCGAACGGGCTTTTATTAACGGCAAAACCGACCTTTCGGGCGCGGAGGGTATTATCCGGCTGATTAACGCGCAAAGCGAGGCCGAGCTTAGGGCGGCGGGCGCGCTTGCTGACGGCAAGCTTTACCGCTTGTGCGCAAAAATGCAAGACCTGCTTACCGATATGCTCGCCGAGCTGGAAACGTCGATCGACTTCCCCGACTCCGACGCGGAGGCGGGCGGCGCGGATACCTTATCGCCGCGCGTACGGGAGATAGCCGGCACGCTTACCGGGCTTCTTGCCACGGGGACTACCGCGGCGTACGTCCGGGACGGCATTAATATTGTGCTCGCGGGCAAGCCCAACGTAGGCAAGTCCGCTCTCCTGAACGCGCTGCTAAAAGCCGAACGGGCAATCGTCGCGGAGCTTCCCGGCACGACGCGCGACACAATAACCGAAACCCTTATTTATAAAGGCGTAAAAATGAACGTGACGGACACCGCGGGGCTTCGCGACGGCGCGGACGCGGTAGAAAAATTAGGCGTAGAACGCGCCCGAACCGCGTTGTCCTCCGCCGATATCGTGTTGCGCGTCACCGACCCCGCGGACGATTCGGACGACGGAAAAATCGACGGCGCGCTTGCGGGTAAAAAAGCACTCTCCGTCCGCAATAAATCGGATATAAAAAGCGGCGGAAGGCTTCGTAACGGGTCTAATACGCCGCCGGCGGATATTTGCGTGTCCGCGCTGACGGGCGCGGGAATCGAGGAGCTGAAGGAGCGTATTTATACCGAATTCATAGACGGCGGCGTTATTGCCGGAGGGCTTATGCTTACGGAAACGCGGCATCTCGACGCGCTCTCACGCGCCGCCGACGCGCTCAAAAATCCGTCCGGAATCCCGGAATTGTTGGCGGAGGATTTGCGTTCGGCGTGGCTTTGCCTCGGTGAAATCACCGGCTCGACCGCGAGCGAGGAGGTTGTGGACAGAATTTTTGAGAGGTTCTGTCTGGGAAAATAGCGTTATGGAAGAGCATCTAACCGTTAACTACGATATTATTGTGGTCGGCGCGGGTCACGCCGGTATAGAGGCCGCCGCCGCCGCCGCAAGACTCGGCGCAAAAACGCTATTGCTCGCGCTCAACCTTGACAGCGTGGGCTTCCTCGCCTGCAATCCCTCTATCGGCGGAAGCAGCAAGGGGCATCTTGTCAAGGAAATCGACGCGCTCGGCGGCGTTATGGCGCGCGAAGCCGACAAAGCGCTCGTGCAGCTGCGCACCCTGCACCGCTCTAAGGGCGCGTCCGTACAGTCGCCGCGCGCGCAAATCGATAAGAATCTCTACCACCGCAACATAAAGCATACGGTGGAAAATATCGCGGGGCTTACCCTCCGTCAGGGCGAGGCGGTAAGGCTTATCACGGCTCGGGGCGGGGTGCACGGCGTAATTACTGCGCTCGGCGCGCACTATCTTGCCGACCGCGTTATACTCGCCTGCGGCGTTTATCTCTCGTCAACCGTCATCACCGGCGCGGTAGTTGAAAGGAAGGGTCCGTCGGGGTTTGCCAGGGCGGAATACTTGTCGGCGTCTATCGCGGAGGCGGGG
This sequence comes from Clostridiales bacterium, assembly GCA_031290295.1. Lineage (GTDB taxonomy): Bacteria > Bacillota > Clostridia > Christensenellales > DUVY01 > JAITNT01. The sequence continues at coordinate 16,687 of JAITNT010000281.1, read as the reverse complement.
CATGAGCTAAGACGCTTTAAGACGGGCACGCCCGCAAGAGCGGACGCAAAGAGTATCGACTTCGCAAGGCTGTCCGTGCAGAACGGCGACAGCGCCGCGCCGCTCTCCGTTATGACCGACGGCGAAATCAATTATAACCTTATGCCCTGCTATCTCGGCTATACAAATGCGGCTACGCACGACATAATCCGCAATAATCTCCGCCGTTCGCCGTCTTATTCGGGCATCATTAAGGGCGTCGGAGCGCGTTATTGCCCGTCTATCGAGGACAAAATCGTCCGTTTTGCAAGCAAAAGCCGCCACCAGTTCTTCCTCGAACCCGAGGGCGCGGACACGGACGAGATTTATGTGCAGGGCTTGAGCACCTCGCTTCCGCAGGATATTCAGTTGGAATTCCTGCGTTCCGTCGAGGGTCTCGGGCAAATCGAAATTATGCGCGACGCTTACGCTATAGAGTATGATTGCATCGACTCGCGCTCCCTGCTTCCTACGCTGGAAAGCAAAATCGTCAAGGGGCTGTACTGCGCGGGACAGATTAACGGCACAAGCGGCTATGAGGAAGCGGCGGCGCAAGGGCTTATAGCCGGAATAAACGCGGCGCGCGCCTTTTTGGACAAGCCCCCTCTCGTGCTAAAACGCAGCGAGGCCTATATCGGCGTGCTTATCGACGACCTGGTGACTAAGGGCACGAACGAGCCGTACCGCATGATGACCTCGCGCGCGGAATACCGGCTGTCCTTGCGGCACGATAACGCCGACATCAGGCTCACGCAAAAGGGCTTCGGGCTGGGGTTGGTTACGGAGGAACAGTATTCGCGCTTTACAAGACGGCTTGACGAAATAGAACGGGTACGCGCCCGTCTCAAGCAAACGGTGCCGCCCGCCGCCGTAAATATCATTCTGACCGCCGCGGGCGACCCGGAAATAGTCGCCGGTATGCAGCTGGAGGAGCTTATGCGCCGCCCCCATGTTACCGCGGAAGCCCTGCGGGCGCATGTGCCGACGCTCGGCGAGCATTCGCCGTCCGCCGTCAACGAGGTGCTGATCACAATACAATACGGCGGTTATTTAGACAGGCAGGCGCGGCAGATTTCCGAGGCGAACCGCCTTGAAAGCATGCTTATACCCGAAACCCTGGACTATGCCGGAATAAAAGGGCTCCGCACCGAGTCCGCCCAAAGGCTTGCCAAAATAAAGCCGCTTACCCTTGGACAAGCCTCGAGAATAAGCGGCGTAAACCCCGCGGATATAGCGGTGTTGATTGTATATATCAAAAAAAACAGAGCGGACATGTCTTTATAGCGTACGGGATTAAATAGGTTCGCTGCGCAAAAACGCGGTTTTGCCGCGCCGCGGGTTAGTTGCATTATTCGGCATCGCCTACCGGTCGTTTAATTGCCCTATTCCCCGGCTTCCCTCAAAACGCATTTTAATGCGTTACATTAAAAAAACGGCGAACGGGTGTGATAACCCGTTCGCCGTTTTCAGCCCGTTAATCAGTTCAGTCCGTTAATCGGTATTGTACGTTATACGTCGCTGTCCTGCAAGGCGGCGAAGTCCTCCTCTCCCGTGCGGACGCGGACGACGTGCTCCACGTCGTAGGTAAAGATCTTGCCGTCGCCGATGTTGCCGGTATAAAGCACCCTCCTCGCGGTGTCGATTACCGTAGCGACGGGGACAAGAGAAACGATTATTTCCACCTTGACCTTAGGCAGCAGCGTAATCTCTATCGGCGAGCCGCGGTAATATTCGGTACCGCCCTTCTGAACGCCGCAGCCCATAACCTGCGTAACGGTCATGCCGGTTACTCCGATTTTGTTCATAGCTTCCTTAAGCGTCTCAAACTTCGACTGCGGAATTATCATCGAAATCTTGGTCATTTTAGTCTTGCCGTCCTTAACGACCGGCGCGGCAGGCGGCGGCGGTACGGATCCGGCGATTGCGATGCTTTCTGCGGAAGCGACCTTGTTGTGCCCTTCCGTAAGATCCATAACCGAGAAGCCCGCGTAAGCGGAATCAAGGTTGTGCTCGTACTTATCGAGCCCGCCGATTTCCTCCTGCGGCGATACGCGCATACGCATTTTCTTCTTCAGCAACAGGAACAGCGGAATCATTACCGCGCTTACCCATGCGATTACGACTACTACGCCGAGTATTTGTATGCCTAAGTACTTGAACGCCTCGCCCGCCGGAGTGTTTCCGGCGATAGCGCCCCAAATCCCGCTCGTTTCGTCGAATACGCCGACCATGATAGTACCCAATGCGCCGCAAATGCCGTGAACGGCGATAGCGCCGACGGGGTCGTCGATCTTGAATTTCTTTTCTATAATTTCGATACCGAATATAACCGCGACGCCCGCGATAAGACCGATAAAGAACGCGCCCACGGGCGTAACCACGTCCGTACCCGCCGTTATAGCGACCAGCCCGGCGAGCGCGCCGTTAAGACACATCGAAACGTCGGGCTTTTTGTAGCGCACCCACGTAATAATCATACAGGTTACCGCGCCGACCGCGGGCGCCATGTTCGTCGTCAAAAAAACCTTAGCCATCGTACCGGCGAACGACCCGTCGCCGTCTACCGCGCCGAAGGTGGAGCCGCCGTTGAAGCCGAACCAGCAGAACCACAGAATGAATACGCCGAGCGCGGCAATCGTGAGGTTATGACCCGGTATAGCGCGGGGCTTGCCGTCGGAACCGAACTTGCCGATACGCGCGCCGAGTATTTTGGCGCCGACAAGCGCGGCGACGCCGCCGACCATGTGTACCGCGGTAGAACCGGCAAAGTCATGGAAGCCGATTCCGGCGAGCCAGCCGCCGCCCCATATCCAGTGCCCGGATATCGGATAAACAAAAATAGATATTACCACGGAATACAGGCAGTAGCAGGAGAACCTCGTTCTCTCAGCCATAGCGCCCGAAACTATCGTAGCCGCGGTTGCGCAGAACACGGTATTAAATATCATGTGCGCCGCCAAATCTCCGTCGGGGTTAAGGAATTTTCCGTTAGGAATACCGAAAATACCCGCGATACTTTCGCCGTGCATCAGCGCATAGCCGAACACCCAAAAAACGATAGTCCCGAGACAGAAATCCATAAGATTTTTCATTATGATATTCCCGCTGTTCTTCGCCCTGGTAAGACCCGCTTCCACCATCGCGAAGCCCGCCTGCATAAAAAACACAAGCGCGGCCGCGACCAGAATCCAGATCATGTTGACGGATGCCATTATGTCCATAATATCCGGCATAGTTGTTACCTCCAAATAAAAAATTTCGTTATATACAGAAAACCGCGGCAAAGGAACGTCGTTCGGCTCCTTTGCCGCGGTCTTATCTGTCAAAATATGTTGCCCGCCCGAGGGGGGGGCTTTTTTGGTTGCGATAGCTTTAGCGCGTTACGGGGCTTTGCCGCTTCCGCAAAAAAAATGCAACGAAAGCAGTTCAGCTCCGTTGCCGTAATCTATACAATGTAAATATGCGTTTAGTGTGTGCCGCACAGCCGAGAGCGCCGTCGCTTAACTCCGCCGTGTCAATAATGTATAACAATATTATCACGGTTTTTTGTCTTTGTCAACAGTTTTTACGCAGTTTTTTTCGGGCGGTTTAATTGTATTGTCACCGTTCACCCGTACCGCTGCTAACGTTGCGGCGGCTTCGTCTCGCTTTTTCGCATTCGGGCGGACTTCAACGGCATAGTCTTATCCGGGTTATTACTGCGTACTCGTTTAGTACGGGTAAAAGCCGCTCGCGCGCTTCGCGTGCGGTACGGGTTCCGTTGTTCTTCCGTACACTATACCAATAAAAACCCTATCCATGCCCGTGCCACCCGTACCGAATACTAATTCACTTTATCCATGTCAATGCTATCGCGTAGTCGAAACATCTCTTCGCCGCTTTCATCGCCCCATACAATCAACTTGTCCTCTCTCCCCCATCTGCACGGCGGCGGGATTTTAATTTTCCGGCGTTATTTTAATTGTGCCGAACGCGTTTTATGGTATAATGTTAAAAATTAATCTGAAATATAATCTATCAAGGAATCGAGCGCTATGAAGCTTTTCGTAAGGAAAAATAGAAAAAACCCTAAAATCCAGCATCGCCGGGAGGCGAGCGACGCGTTTTTGCGTAAACACGCCTTTTTGCCTATAGAGGAGGTATATGCGGCCTTAGGCGCGACGTCAAACGGCTTTACGGAAGAACAGGCGCAGGAAAAGCGGGACGAATTCGGCAAAAATAAAATAACGGCGGGCGTCAAAAACTCCACCGCGCGCAGGCTTCGGGAATCGGCTATCAATCCATTCAATATCGTTTTGCTGATAATAGCGGCGATCACCTTCGTGACCGACGTCGTTATCGCGGACACCCCGGACCCCTTGACGGCGTCCATTATTCTTTTGCTGGTAATTATTTCAAGTACGGTCGCTTTCGTTCAAAGCCAGCGTTCTAACGCCGCCGCGGAAAAGCTCTCGGGCATGATTTCTAACCAAGCCAACGTTCTGCGCGACGGCGCGTTCGGAGAAATCGCCTTAGACGGCATCGTGCCGGGCGACATTGTGCGCTTGTCCGCGGGGGATATGATTCCCGCGGACGTGAGATTCCTCGCCACAAAGGATACGTTTATCGCGCAGGCGGCGCTCACGGGCGAATCGAACCCCGTGGAAAAATTTAAGAACAGCCGAAGCCGTCCCGACGACGCGTTAACCGATCTGCAAAATATCGGCTTTATGGGGTCGAACGTGATCAGCGGCAGCGCGACCGCGTTGGTGCTCGCGACGGGCAACGAGACTTATTTCGGCTCTATGGCAAAATCCCTGTCGGGCGACCGCGCGAAAAACAGCTTCGAGCGCGGCGTAGGCGCGATCGGCGGTCTTTTGATTAAGCTTATGCTCGTGATGGTGCCGATCGTCTTTTTGCTGAACGGCTTTATAAAGCAGGACTGGCTGGAGGCCTTGCTCTTCGCTATAACCCTCGCGGTAGGGCTTACGCCGGAAATGCTGCCCGTCATAATGACGTCGACGCTCGCTAAGGGCGCTATGTCCATGTCCAAAAGCGGCGTTATCGTCAAAACGCTGGGCGCGATACAAACCTTCGGCGAAATGGACGTTCTCTGCACGGATAAAACGGGAACGCTCACCGAGGATAAAATCATTTTGGAAAAATACATGAACGTGGACGGCGACGACGATACGAGAATTTTGCGCCACGCTTATTTGAACAGTTATTTTCAAACGGGACTGAAAAACCTCATAGATATCGCCATAATCAACCGCGCGTCGGAAAACGGCTTTGAGGATATTCTTCAAAAATATGTCTGCGTGGACGAAATTCCTTTCGATTTTTCGCGCAGACGCATGAGCGTTTCGCTCCAAAGCGCGAACGGCAAGCGACAGCTTATTACCAAGGGCGCGGTGGAAGAAATTCTCGCTATTTGCGCCTTTGTCGAAATGGACGGAAAAATCCTGCCCCTTTCGGAGGAAACCCGCGCCCGGGCTATGCGAACCTATGAAAAAAACAACACGGGCGGGCTCCGAATGCTCGCCGTAGCGCAAAAAAACGACGTTCCGGACGCGCGCAACCTGGGTGTCGAGGACGAAAGCGACATGGTGCTGATAGGGTTCGTCGGCTTTTTAGATCCGCCTAAGGAGAGCGCGAAAACCGCAATCGCGGCGCTTAAGGAGCACGGCGTCCGCACGGTAGTACTGACGGGCGACAGCGCCGGCGTGGCGGTTAAGGTCTGCCAAAAGGTGGGCGTGGACGTTACGCGGTGTCTTACGGGCAAGGATGTCGGCGGCATGACCGACGGGGAGCTTTCTAAGGCGACGGAGGAGTGCAGCTTGTTTTCCAAGCTGTCGCCCTCCCAAAAGGAAAGGGTGGTCAAGGCGCTCCAGGTTAACGGTCATATCGTCGGATATATGGGCGACGGGATCAACGACGCGCCGCCGCTTCATCAGGCGGACGTGGGTATTTCGGTGGACAGCGCGGTCGATATCGCCAAGGAAACCGCGGATATCATTCTGCTCAAAAAAGACCTCATGGTTCTGGAGCAGGGCGTTATAGAGGGGCGCAGAACGTTCGGCAATATCATAAAATATATCAAAATGGCAGCCAGCGGAAACTTCGGCAACATGATTTCGGTAATCGCGGCAAGCATTTTCCTGCCGTTTTTGCCTATGCTGCCCGTGCATATTTTGACGCAAAATCTGCTTTGCGACTTTTCGCAAATGGGCATTCCGTTCGACAGCGTAGATAACGAATATATTAAAAAACCGCGCAAATGGGAAACAAAATCGATAAAAACCTTTATGGCGGTATTAGGACCGCTCAGCTCGTTATTCGATATCGCCTGCTTTATCGTGATGTGGTTCGCTATCGGCGCAAACAAGCCCGAGCTTGCTCCGCTGTTTCAAGGCGGCTGGTTCTTATTCGGAACGATCTCGCAGGTTCTAGTTATTCACATGATCCGCACCGCAAAAATGCCGTTTATAAAAAGCCGTCCCTCGGTCGCGCTGTACGTTTCAACCTTTGCGGTAACCGCGGTCGCGCTCATAATCGGCTTCACAAGCCTTGCGAACGGCTTCGACATGGCGAAGCTTCCGCTGATCTTTATTCCGTGGTTAGCGGGGCTGCTGCTCCTCTACTTTGTTTTCACCCAGCTGATAAAAACGCTCTACGTAAAACGCTTCGGAGAATGGCTGTAAAAAGATAATAGGCGCGCTATAGCGCGGATAAGGTAAATATTTAGTTGCGCTCTTGTGTTCCGGGGGCGGCAATCGGCGTTTTCGGGTTCTATTCCCCGTCGCTTTTTTCCGGCTTGTCCTTATCTTTTTCTTTCTCCGCCGGACGGTTATTCATGCTTTTGCGGTAGATAACGAAGCGCCACCACAGGAATTCCAATATAAGGTTCTGCACAAGATTAATAAAAAGCACAAGATACTCGTTCCAACCCTTTCCTATCGTGAGGTAATCCGTCAGCCACGTCGTATACGGGGCGAACGGAACGTAGAACAGCAACGCCAAAAGCATTGCCTTAGGCACGTTGGCGGTTGATTTGAAGGTAAAACGGCGGTTAATGGTAAAATTAAAAACTACCGACAGCGCCAGCGCGATGATATACGACGGCCAATAATTGCCGATAAAAACCAGCTCGTTAAGCAGCGTAAAGGCTATAGTCTGAATTGTTCCCGCGCCCGCCGAAAACAGCACGAATTTCACAATCTGCAAAAGATTCTGTTTCCCGGTAAGCTTAGGCGCCGCCGATTGCCCTACGGCGTCCTTGTCGGCCGCTTCAACCGGCTCCGTTTGTTCCGTCGGTTCTATTTGTTCCGTAGATTCTATTTGTTCCGCTTCTTTTTCCATAGGTACATGATAAGTTTTTATCGGCGCAATGTCAAATGAAATTACCGATATTATTGCCGACCGATTTTTTGCGGGGTCGCTCCGCAAAAATGCGATTTTGCCGGCGCTCCGGTTTAATTGCATTACCCGTTCTTCCGTACGGATCGTCCTCGGCGAGGAGCGCAATGACCGCAGCTTGTTTACCCGTAAACCATACGATCAAAAGCCTGCATGAATTTATACGCCGCTCCGTTGCTATTTTGCATCCCGCTCCGACAGGGTTTTCATCACCCTGCACGGGTTGCCGTAGGCGACGGCGTCAGCGGGAACGTCCTTTGTGACGACGCTGCCCGCGCCGATAACGGCGTTATCGCCTATCGTAACGCCGGGCATGACTACGACGTTAGCGCCGAGCCATACGTTTTCGCCGATGTGAACGGGCTTGGAATACTGTCCTTTTCGGCGGCGCAGCGCCGGGTCTAGCGGATGCCCCGCCGTGGCGATGACGACGTTCGGCGCGATCATGCAATGACTGCCGATAAAGATGTCGCCGTCGTCTACAAGCGTGAGATTAAAGTTGGCGTAGCAGTCGTCTCCGAAATAGGTATTGCGCCCCCAATTCGCGTGAAGCGGAAGCTCGATGTAGAGATTTTTGCCTGCCGAACCGAAAAATTTACTAAACAGCGCTTGCCGCTTTTCTTTCTCGCCCGGGCGCGTCCGGTTGATGTCGTATAGCGTTTCAAGGCAAGCCCGTTGCTCCGCCATGAACTCCGGGTCGTCAAAGAAAATGATTTCTCCGGTATTAAGCTTATCCTTCCAGCTCAAAATGGGGCTCTCCTTATCCTGTAATGTTCCGCTCCGCGCTTTAGCGTCGGCATTAAAATTCATGTTGTCGCCGCGGCGCGAGCCGTTAGATATTTTTGCTCACGCTCAACACGTTAACGGGCGTATCGGAATCCGTCGAGCGGTAATACCGCTCAACGCGTTTTATTTCGCTAATGCTTAGCTGCTTTGAAATCTGCCCCGCGGCGGACTTGGCGATTTTTATTATCTCGGCGGTCGCAAGGCGTTCGATAGGAGTATTGAGGATATCTCCGATAAAACCGCTCCGGGCGGAGGTTCGCAGAAATTTGACGACGGGCTGTAAATATTTGGCGTTTATTTTGCGCGCGCCCTTGGTCCTTGCCAAAAACGCGATAAGCTCGCTGTCGCTTGCTTTCAGCCTGAGATGCGCTATAACTCTTACGGCGCCGTATTGATTCAAAATCTGCATAATCGATTTTGTTTTAAGACGGCCGTAAACAAAAAACGCGAGCTGAACCGAAAAAAGCGCCCCGTATATCGCGGCGTAGACGACGAGCATTGCGCCCCGCCCGAATAACAGATAAAATATGTTAAGCGGGAAAAAAGCCTTGTCCGGATTAATGAACATGAAATTTGTACCCAGCGCGCCGTTTACAAAATAGGCGGCAACGGCAAGAACGGTCGCTACGGAAACAATGTTAACGGCGGAAAACCGCCTGTACGCGCCCGAGGAAATCATATAAACGCCCAAACTGCCTATCGCGATATGATACAGCCAGACCGTGACGGAAATAAAATGGAGCGGCGGTCGGTTAATGACCGTGGTCATCGGAAAGAGAACGGCGGCCATGCAGCCCAGTATCCCGCAAACGCACATAAAGTCCATGAAGAACGCGCGGAATTTACCCTTGAACACCCCGGCAAGCGGCACGACGATCGTAAACAAATTGCATAAATGCAACGGCAGATACCATTCTAAATTATTGTCGCCGGAAATTACGGCATAACCGATAAGCATCGCCGTCAAAACGCCCAAAATTACCGACATAACAACCAAAACGGTGTCGAAATACTGTTTTTTCCTAAAGGATATGACGGAAACAACCGCGAGCACGCAGAAACAGAGGACTATCATAATCATATATTCCACAGAAAAATACGGATAATTAATCGTTTCCCAAGTATCCCACGGCATAGGAACAATTATAACAAGCAATTGTTGTCATGTCAACAGAATGATAGGCGGTTATCAAATTATCCGGCGGTTATCCGGCGTTTGGCCAACAGGCTTGTTATGCAAATCATCCGCTCAAAATTTCTCATATCAGCTCCCGCAAACGACTCGCATCGGATCAAAAACGCCGACCGGCCGTTCCCGCTGCCCTTCGACTATCAGTCCCTTGGTGGGCGCGTAGGTGTCGCTTCGTATAAGCAGTTTTTTGATAACGTTCCCGTCCCCGTAATATGTAAGATAGCCGCGGCTTTTCAACCCGTCCTTAGGGTAGGTTACGACGTGGGTTTCGTCCTTGTACGTTACGAATTCGGCGTATTTACCCTCGGTATCCGCGAGCCGCTCATAGCCGGTGTGCGGAATTATCTCGGTCACCTCGGCTTCGCGCACTATTTTGTAGGGCATTTTCAGACCGTAAAATTCGGCGGACACGTTTCGGTCGTCGCAATACGCGCGTATATATACGGCGGCGTCCGAATCGTTCCTAAAAACCATATCGCTCCAACCGCTGTTAACCATCGCGTCAAAGGACGGCGGAACGTAGGACACCGGCAGGGAGTGGTGCGACACCTGCAAAATTGTCATATCCGCAAGCAACGCCGCGTTGTACAGGGTAGTTGACGACTGGCACACGCCGCCGCCCAGACCGTCCTCGAGCCGCCCGTTAATTATAATTTTACCCGTGCGGAAGCCGCGCGCCTCCGTGCGCGGGCCCACCGTTTGATTAAAGGACACAAGCCCGCCGGGCGGCACCGTCATGCCGTTAAATTTAGATACCGCAAGCCGCACGTTATGCTTGCGGTCAACCGAGGACGTCTCATAGCTTGTCGAAAACCGCGCCCGCAAATAGGTCTGCGCGCGTAAATCCTCGGCGTTTTCCTCGGCGTAAACCCGGTAGGTCGAAACATACACGGAGCAAAAGCTGCCCGCGCAATACGCTTTGATTAAGTCGTCATAAAGCTTGCCTCTGTCCGCTTTCCGTCCGTTAAGCTCGCGTTTGATTACAAACTTAGGCGAGCCCGACGGCGAGAACAGTATTTGCGCGTTTCGCGGCGCAATATCGACCTTGGCGGATAAAAACGCATCGATGTCGCGCAAAAGTCCGATATACACATAGCGAAAAGCCACCTCCGCGTCCCACCCCTGACGGATTATGCGTTCGATAAGGTCTTTTTTTTCGGCATAGCCGCCGCTTATCCGGTAGCGGTCGGCAAATTCCCGGTATGTAAAAATGTCGCTGTCGATATCCTTGTATGCCGCAAGGTCAAAAACACGGCTCGTGTTCTCAAAGCAAACCGTTATCGCGCCGTCTATGCCGCCCGCCGCGTTTACGTTATTCGGCAAAGCCGCCGCGATATGACAAGCGCTTATAAAAGCCGCCGCAAATATAAGCGCCGCGATAATTTTGTAATGTTTTTTTCGCCTAAAGCCCAAGCGCCCTCACCGTCTCTTTCTCAAGTTCGTAGCTGAACAAAACCTTTTCGACGCCGTGAAAATCGCTGCCCGCGGTATTAATAAGCCCGAACGTGCGCGCCTGCGCCCTGAAGAATTTTGTCTGCTCCTTAGAATGTGCGGGATAGGCGCTTTCTATACCCATAAGCCCGGCATCCTTCAACCTCGCGATAAAGCCCGGGAACTCCGTTTTTGCGAGCGTCATTCGCCCCGGATGCGCAAGCACGGGCACGCCTCCGCTCCCGCGTACGAGCGATACCGCTTCCGCCGGCGGCAGTACGAAGAAGTCTACAAAAGCCGGTCTGCCTATACCCAGATAGAGGTCAACCGCCCGCTGAACGCTGTCGACGTAGCCCTTGTCTACCATTACCGCCGCTATGTGCGAACGCGAAGCGGAACACCGCGCCCGCGCGCAAACCTCGTCGAACGTCATAGGGAAGCCCATGCCGTTAAGGTTTGCCACGATACGGCGCATTCTCTCTCTGCGCGCCTCCCGCATTCTTTGCAGACTGCCGACCAACGGACTGTTCCCGGACAAATCGACGTTGTACCCGAGTATATGCACCTCTTGTCCGTCAAACGCCGATATTTCTATCCCCGTAAGCACCCTGATTCCCGCCGCCGCGCCCGCCGCCGCCATCGCTCTTACGCCGGCGACGGTGTCGTGGTCGGTAAGCGCCGTCACATCGAGCCTGAGCGTCTCCGCGCGCCCGACAAGGTAATCGATATCCTTCAAACCGTCCGAGAACAAAGAATGCGTGTGTAAATCTCCTCTCATGCTGCTCCTTGTTTTTTTTGCCGCCCATACGCGAATGCGCGCTCGCTCCGCCGCCTTAGCGGCGGCTTCGTCTCGCTTCTTCGCATTCGGGCGGACTTCATAGGCATAGTCTATCCGGGTGTGTACCGTAGCGCGTTACTCGCGTGGTCATTCCGCTCGCTACACTCGCTGCAACAGGGGATTCCGAGGTTTTTTTCAGCGGTGTCGCTCCGCAAAAATGCGATTTTGCTGCGCTCCGTCTTAATTGCATTATCGCCGTTCTTCCGTACTCAATACAATCAAAACCCTATCCATGTCAATGCTATCGCACAGTCGAAACATCTCTTCGCATCTTTCAACGCCCCATATAATAAACTCGCCCTCTCCCCCCTCACAAGCTCTTCGCAAGCCGCGCGGCGCGGCGCGTAAGCGCGCCCTTTTCGTTAGCGAGGTTGCCGCAAATAACCTCGTTCAGCAGCTCCTTGAGCACGCGGCCGATCAGCTTATCCAAAATCCCCGCCGACGTCAAATCCGTTCCCGACACGGCAAGCCCGCCGATACTAAGCGGCGTACCCTCCTCGCGCATACGGCGCAGCGTGTCCGTGAGCCTCTCGTTACGCACGTACGGAAATCCCGTCGCGTATCCGTCCGCAACGATCAGCTCGGCAAGCTCCCCGATTATATCGCTGTTCTCGGCGACAAAGCAGCGCAGCTTGTTCGGTCTTGTATTGTGCGCCAAATCGAACATATGCAAAGCTACAAGCCTCGCCGTGCGGGCGCGCACCGCGTTCGGATAGCCGAGCCTCGTCAGTATGTTGCGCGTCATTACGGCGCCGTCCGCGGCGTGATTATGCATGTTTCCGTCGCGTTTAAGACAAAGGGGCTTTGCGATATCGTGCAGAAGCGCGGCAAGCCTTATGTCCGCGGGCGCAAATTTCACGGTCTGCAGCGAGTGCTCGTACACGTCGAATTTATGATATTTCGGGTTTTGCCCGATTCCCATGCCGGCTTCAAGCTCGGGGATAACGTACCGCCACAGCCCCAGCTCCCCGAGCAGCTTAAGCCCGCGGTAGTGCGCGTCCTCTACTCCGTAAACGCGGTCGGCGTTAAGTATGCGGTTAAGCTCTTGCGCCTTGCGCTCCTTAGAAATATCGCCCAGCTGCGCCGCGCGCGCCGCCGCAACCCTAAAGGTTTCCGGGTCTATCGCAAAGCCCGTTTCCGCGGCAAGCCGCGCCAGCCGCATAAGGCGCAGCCCGTCCGAGGCGAACACCCTCTCCGGCTCGGGAACGGCGCGTAAAATTTTGTTGCCGATATCCCCGACGCCGTTATGGAGGTCGATAAACTCACCGCGCGAAATATCGTAATAAACGGTATTGCAGCTGAAATCCCTGCGGCGCGAGTCCTCAAAAAGCCCCGCCCCGAAGCTCACCCGTTCGGGCGTGTGTCCGCCCCCGGGCGCATAGCTTTCAGAGCGGAAGGGCGTATATTCCAGCTTGCCCTCCGGCGCGGCTATAACCGAGGTGTCCAGCCTCTCGCTTACCACGGTAACCGGGTAACCGACCAGCTTTTTTACCTCCGCGGACGACAGCGGCCCGGCAATATCGATATCGGTGCTTCCTTGCGCTTCCATAAAAAAATTACGCGTAAAGCCTCCGACTACATAGAGCGGCAAAAGCTCCGCTATTTTGAGAACGGAGGTCGGCAGCGTTTGCCTGAACCTCTCGCGCCGGGCGGCGGAAACCTCTCTCATTATCCTTGATAAACCGACGGTTTAAGCACCGCTATGTACGGAATATTGCGGTAGCGTTGGGCGTAATCTAAGCCGTAACCCACGACGTATTCGTCCTCGATACGGAATCCCGTATAGTCGCCGTCGATCGGCGTCTTTCGGCGGGAGGGCTTGTCGAGCAGGGCGCAAATCTTTATCGAGCGCGGCTTGCGCGGCTCCAGCATCTCCTTAAGATAGCGGAGCGTCGTCCCCGAGTCGATAATGTCCTCTACTATAAGCACGTCCTTGCCGCTTATCGGCTCGCTCAAATCCTTAATTACCTGCACCTCCCCGGAGGTTTTGGAGTTGCCGCCGTAGCTTGAAATAGCCATAAATTCAAGGTTAACGCCGCGCTTGATTTTGGCGGTAAGGTCGGCAAAAAAATATACGCTGCCCTTCAAAATACATATAACTACAAGCTCGGTATCCGGCTCCGCGTAATCCCCCGTAATCTCCTCGGCAAGCTCGCTTACGCGCCTCCGTATGGTTTTTTCGTCAAGCAATACGCTCTTAAAATCCTTGTCCATCGCAAAAATCCTCCTTAGCCGCGACCGCCGTCCGCACGGTAAAAACTCTTTTCGTGCCGCCGTCCGTTTTGATAAGCCCGCTTATCGCGCGGCCGCCTATAACGTATACCGTTCCGAGATAAGCTACTAACAAAATACCGTCGCGCTCGCGGGCGCAAATTTTGTTGTCTATAAGGTACTTTTTCAGCTTCACCGTGCCGCCTCCGAATTTCGTAAAAACGTCGCCCTCCCGCCGCGTGCGGATAACCGCGCCCTCGGGAATTTTATCGGCGTCGAAATAAAGGGCGTCCTCCCCCGGGGCAAGCCCCGGACGGGCGGCCCCGCCGAAAAATCCGTCCGCGGCGACCTCCCCGACGTCGATAAAGCCGCCGCCGATTTCGGTAACGCCGACGGCGAAGGGCTTCTCCTCCAAGCACGGCGGTTCCGCGTGATTAAGCGTAAGCGTTATGCCGTCATAATCTCTGTATGCGGTTACGCCGCACGGAAGCTGCAGCCGCGCGCCCGTCCGCCCCTCGAATAACCCGCCGACAAGCTCCGCGGTTTTTTTTTCGATATCGTTCTCGACCCCTATCGCGGCGAACGCCCTAAAAACCACCCGGTTCTTCACCGCCCGCTCCGCGCGCGCTATAGACTCGGGTATTTTGACGGCGCCGTTCTCACCGAAAAATTCGGGTACGAATTTATTAATAAAATCGTCGTCCGCCGCCGCCGCCGCCGCGAACGAGGTAAGCCGTTGCTCGGCGCGGGGCAGGCGCGTCTTGATGTCCGCGAGCGTCTTGCGGATAAAATTACGCAGGTACCTCTCCTCGGCGTTAGTAGAATCCGTCACAAACGGCACGCCGTGCTCGCTTATATACGCGTCGATTTCCCGCTTGGGCGTATTGAGCAGCGGCCTTATGAACGCGCCCGAAGCCTCGGGAATACCGCGCGCGCCCTTCAGCCCCGCGCCGCGCAGGATATGCAAAAGCACCGTTTCGGCGTTATCCGATTCGTGGTGCGCCGTCGCGATAACGTCGGCTTTTTTTGCGCTTACGCAGTCATGAAAAAAAGCGTACCGCATTTTTCGCGCCTTGTTTTCCGTACTGCCGCCCCGCTCCCCGTATATTTGAGGGTTAACCTTAAAGCCGTAAACCGGAATGCCGTTTTTTTCGCAATAGTCCTTAACGAACGCGGAATCGTTTTCCGACTCCGCGCCCCTCAGCCCGTGGTCGACATTAACCGCGGCGACGCTTATACCGAGCCGCGCGCGGTTAAAGAATAAGTAGTGCAGCAACGCCATCGAGTCGGAGCCGCCGCTTACCGCGACGCCTACCGTACTGCCCGGCTTGATTAGGTCAAGATTAATATTCATGCGGAATAAAGCCCTTTGCGTCCGCCGCGGTTTTGAAAAAAGAAATTAGAAGCTTTCATGCGTTCTCCGCCGTTGCCGTCCTTTACCGCGCCTTTACTCCTCCGCGCCTCCGGTTGCGTCTCCGGTTGCGTCCTCTCCGTCGTCGGCTTGCGCCGCCGCGACCGCTACGCAGACAACCTCGGCGTCGTCGTGCATACGCATAACGCGCACGCCCCGCGTGTCTCTCGAAATATGGGAAACGTCCTTGCTGCGCATACGGATAATCGTTCCGTCCGAGGAAATAACCATGATATCCTCGTCGTCGCTGACAAGCTTGAGATTAACCAGGCGCCCGGTCTTGTCGTTGAATATACCCGCCTTAATGCCCTTGCCGGCGCGCGATTGTAATCTGTATTCCTCGATTTCGGTGCGCTTGCCGTAACCGAACTGGCTTACGGTGAGAATCTTATAGCCGGGCTTGAGTACCGCCATATCCACGACGTAGTCGTCGGAATTGAGCTTCATACTGCGCACGCCCTGCGCGGTGCGCCCCATGAGCCTGACGTCCTCCTCCGAGAAGCGTATGCACTTGCCCTCCGACGAGGCGAGCAGCATTTCGTCGCGTCCGCAGGTGAGCTGAACGCTGATAAGCTCGTCGCCGTCAAGCAACGATATGGCGATTTTGCCGACCTTGCGAATGCTCTCGAACTGCTCCAGCGCGGTTTTTTTGACCAGCCCCATGCGGGTCGCCATCATAAGGTTGCCCTTGGAATAATCCTCGGATATCGGAATTACCGCCGAAACCCTCTCGCCCTCCTCAAGCTGTAAGAGGTTGACGATAGCGCGTCCTCTCGCGGTACGCTGCGCCTCGGGCACCTCGTAAGCCTTAATCATATAGACCTTGCCGCGGTTGGTGAAGAACAGCAAATCGTCGTGCGTGCTCGTTATGAACATGTCCTCGACAAAATCCTCCTCCTTCGGCCGGTGCGCCGTTATGCCCTTGCCGCCGCGCTTCTGCGTGCGGTACTCGGTAACGGGCAGACGCTTGATATAACCGAAGTGCGTCATGCTGATAACAACGTCCTCCTTGTCTATCATATCGGCGATATCGATATCGCCGTATTCGTACGACATATCGGTAAGCCTCGGGGTAGCGAATTTCTCCTTGACGTCCAGAAGCTCGGCGCGGACTATAGCGCAAATACGTTCCTTAGAACCGATAATCTGCTTGTACTCCGCGATAAGCCTGTGCAATTCGGCAAGCTCCTGCCTGACGGTCTCGACCTCCAACGAGGTAAGCCTGTGCAGGCGCATCTCGAGAATGGCGTTTGCCTGCTTGTCGGACAGTATGAATTTTGTGATTAACTTCTCCGCCGCCTCGAACTTGTCGCGCGACTGACGGATAATTTTGACCACCTCGTCGATGTTGGCGAGCGCCTTTACAAGCCCCTCCAAAATATGGGCGCGCTCCTCGGCCTTG
>JAITNT010000279.1 GCA_031290295.1 Clostridiales bacterium | reverse complement strand
TGTTCCCGCATTGTAGAATACATAGTTACTGCCCGTTAAGCCCGTCATCGCCGTTGCGTTAAAGTTGATTTCCGTTAAGCCCGTCGTTCCGGAGAACGCATAATCCCCGATACTCGTTAACCCGCTCGGGAACGTTATGATCGTTAAGCCTGCGCACCCGTAGAACGCATAATCCCCGATACTCGCGCACACGCTTCCCGACGCAAAGTTGACCGCCGTCAGCTTCGGCAAACTGTTGGTGTACGGATAGAACAAATATGCGGGTATCTTAGTTACGTCCGCCCCGACGTTTACCGTTATCCCCGTTCCGTTTGCTCCCGCATTGTAGAATACAGAATTACCGCTCGATAAGTCCGTCATCGCCGTCGCGTTAAAATTGATTTCCGTTAAGCCCGTCGTTCCGTAGAACGCGGAAGCCCCGATACTCGTTACCCCGCTCGGTATCGTTATGCTCACAAGCGAACTGCGATTACGGAACGCGGAAGCCCCGATACTCGTTACCGTTTTGCCGTCGATAACGGAGGGTATGTTCAGCGCGGCAGTACTGCCCGTATAACCCGTTATCGTAACCGTACTATCGCTTATCGTGTAAGTATAATTATAAACCCATTGCGCGTATAATATGACGATTTCGTCGTTTACGGTCGTCAAGCTTGCCGTACTACTTGCGGTATAACTTGTCCCCGAACCGTCTGCCGCCGTATTCCAGCCGCTAAAGGTATAATCGTCGCGTTCAAACTGGTTTTGTCGTAACGCAACTCCGTCGTCATAAACGCGGCTTTGATCCGTCATCACGCCGGAGTCGCCGCCGTTGATATCAAACCTTACCGTATATGATGCGCTGCCCATCCATTTAGCGTACAGCGTCGCCGTTCCCGCTTTATCCCACGTATGCGCGCTTGCCATATCGGCGGTATAATATTGCGTTTCGTAGTAGTAGTAGCCGCCGAAAGTATAGTTTGTGCGCTCGGGGGCTGAAGCCGCAGGCATTGCCGCGTCGTAGGCCGCGGTCACCGAATCGCTGCCGCCCGCGCCGCCTTGCTTGTCAAACGTAACCGTGTAAGTATTCGCCTCCCATTTGCCGTACAGCGTCGTCGGGCCATTCACCGTGTCCCTGGAGTTAAGCGCTTGGGAAAAGGCGGCGTCCCTGTACCAATCGGCGAAAGCATACCCCGTTTTGGAAGGATCGCTCGGCAAAGAGATAAAAGAACCGCCCGCCGGTATAATCAGCCTGGAACCCGCGCTGCCGCCGTCTTCCAACGTAATGACGCAATTCAGCCGCCATGTCGTCCCTACGCCGGAAAGCGTAATAATGCCGTCCTTGATCGTTCCGCTCAACGTGCCGATCGGAACGGTGAGCGTGATCGTCCCGTCCTTTATTTTATAGGTTCCCGAATACCGAAGCTCGGTGATATAGGAGCAGGCGCCGCCGGACATTAATACAATTTTGAAAGCAGAGTTCGCGTCGCTGATATAGTCGCCGAGCATGGCGGTAACGTCGGTTTGGGAAGTGTCGTCGTTGCCCGTATCGCCGCCGCCGAATAAACCGCACGCGGCGAGCGGGAACACGCACAGCAGGACGGCGAGAGCCGCGAGCGTCAATTTGAACCTTTTCATAGTGTTTTCTCCTTGTAAGATAATTTTGGTTAAGACGTATATTTACACCAACGTTCCGGCTTTTAAGACAAAAGAAATGTCGATGTTGAAGTTGCGGTAAGAGCAGTGCGCGACGTCGTTATCCTTCTTGAAAGCAAGCAAACGCCCCTGCCCGGACAGCGTATTGGACGCGGTGTCGATTGTGAACGCAATCGTTTTATACTGACCGCCGAGATTTGAATCGGAGTCGAAATACAGCCTGTCCCCGTCCGTGCTGCCGTAAATCGCCCACGAAACATAGCTTGTTGAAATAGTTGCCCGCCCCTCGAAGGATATGTCTAACGTCAAGGGCAGATTCGGCGTTCTTTGGATATACGCCGCCTTCGTTCTGTCCTCCGCGGTCCAGCTTGACGACACGGACCATGTAAACGTCGAGGTGTATTCCGTCCCCGCCGCCGTGCTCAGGTTTAATACCTGCGGGATATCCTCGTCCGCATAGTAGCGCGCCGTCAAAACCGTGTTGCTTGACGGAAATTCGGTTTGCGATATCAAGCTCCAATCCGCGTACCACTTATCAAAGGTACACCCCGCCCGCGCAGGTGAGGGAAGCTCCATAGCGGAGCCCGCCTCCCCGATAAGCGTCAGCTTGGTAACGCCGCTCCCGCCGTTCGGGTCGAGCGTAACCGTTACGCTTACGGGCTTTTTATCGCCGCCGCCGTCGGGGTCGGTTTCGTCGCCGCCGTTGAATATGCCGCAAGCCGCTAAGGCAAGAATCAAAGCCGATAACAGTATCAGCAGAATGACGAGCTTTGTTGAAGCGGATTCCTTAGTTTTCATAGTGCAAAACCTCTCTGTAATTTTGTTATAAATTTCATAGAGTACACTACTCTATGAAATTCTGATATTAAGTATAGCACGTTTTACAATTTTATACAATATTTTCGCCCCTTTTACAAATTTTTCCATACATTTAGAAGTGTTTTTGATGTGGCGTCAAATGTCAAAGTAAGTTCCGGAGTGGAATTTAGAAATGGAAGTTAGAGTGGCAAAGTTTTATAGCGGAAGTTAGTATGTCAATGGAAGGCAATGATAATCTTGTATAATTTACCTATCAAAAATTTTGGAGGTAAAAAATTATGTCAGTACCAAACAAGCACAAACATCTCACGAGAGAGCAACGTGAGGCAATTGAAGAAATGCTCAATTTTAGTTGCTCGTTCAAGCACATTGCAAGTCAGATTGACAAAGACCCGACGACCGTTTCAAAAGAGGTGAAACGCAATAGCGTTATCGTACCGCAACGCGGAGATTTAGCATGTGCCAATGTCAAGACTTGCGCTTTGCGGCTTTCATCGGCAACACGGCAATGTCCCAAAGACTGTTCCGCTTATTCCGTTCCCTTTTGTTCACAACTAAAAAAAGCTCCTTTCGTGTGCAACGGTTGCACGGAAAAAGCCAAGTGCAGATTGCAAAAGGCGTACTATCGCGCCAAAGATGCTCAAGCCGATTACAAGCTTAATCTCTCCGCTTCGCGGCAAGGCATTAATTTGGACGCGGAGGTATTCGGCAGCTTGAATGCCGTTATTTCTGCGGGCGTAAAGAAAGGTCAAGCGCCGGCGCACATTATTCACACACAGGGCGACTCGATACCCGTTAGCGAGCGTACCGTTTACCGCTATTTTGAAGAAAATCTCTTTTCCGTCTGCAACATCGATTTGCCGCGTAAAGTACGCTACAAGCCGCGCAAAAAAGCAAAACCCAAGCAATGCCTTAAAAAAGTTTTGGCAAGCAGGGACTATATCGCGTTTCAAGAATATATTGCGAAACATCCCGACACCCACGTTGTAGAAACCGATACGGTTTATGGTTCGACAAAAACAACCCTGTTAACCTTCCATTTTTGCAATGCCGGATTCATGCTTACCCGCCTTATTCCCGATAGAACCGACAATTCGGTTAACCGCGAAATTGACAAGCTGCAACAACTACTTGCCGCCACGCCGGGAGCAAAGAGGTTTGAAGATATATTCTCGCTTCTATTAGCGGACAACGGAAAGGAATTTGAAGACACCCTATACATAGAAACGGGCGCAAAGCAGACACAACGGACAAAATTATTTTACTGCGACCCCTACTCTTCTTTCCAAAAGCCACATGTCGAAAAAAACCATGAGCATATCCGCCAGATTCTGCCCAAAGGCGTCACATTTGACAACTTGACACAAGCCGATGTTGACATTATGATGTCGCACATCAATTCTTATTCGCGCGACAGCCTAAACGGCAAAACTCCGTATGAGATTTTTTCATTTTTCTACGGCGAAGCAACTGCTCAAGCTCTCGGCATTGTGCTAATCGACCCGAAAACCGTCACCCTCAAGTCCGCTTTACTAAGAAAATCATAACCTAAAGCGGAAATTACCTTGACATTTATTGCGATTTTAGATGTGGAAGTTACTCCGGCAAAAAATTCTTCGACCTCTTTTTCTGCTACACTAAATTCCGCTAAGCCTCAAAATTTATATCACATCGTACGCCTTTTCGCAAGAAACTTCTCTTTTTCTGCCCCGGAAAACGGATTTTACTCCGGCTTTTCCGCTACATTCTCATCTCCGGAACTTACTTTGACATTTGACGGTTTTTGATGTGGTTATTTACGTGCGCCGTATATTTTTTTTCGTTTTTTTGATGTGAACGGGTTCTTTTTGTGTGTTCTGGAACATTTGTCAGCCGTTTTTGCTTTCCGTTTTTTCATAGAGTAGTGTACTCTATGAAATTTTGCCGGATAAAATTTGAGTATTGTTCCGTCGGAACAAGGGATAGAAAACTACGCGTTTTAACGCGTATAGAGGGAGAGGGGCAAGAGGGAGAGGGCAAGAGAATGATTGGTAAGCGGCGAAGAAAGGGGTAGAGCGGATAGGTTAAAACTAGATTGCCACACATCGGCTACGCCTCGTTCGCAATGACGGATAGGGTTGGTTTGTTTATGAGCAAGTGGCGAAGAGGTCTGGATTGCCACACTTCGGCTTCGCCTCGTTCGCAATGACGGATGGGGTTTGATTTTTATAGGGTACGGGTAAACAAACTGTGTTTGTCCTTAGCGAGGAGCTGAAAGCGACGTGGCAATCCAGAAACCGCCTGCTGTATGCGGTACTGCGGAAAAGGAAAGCGAAAGAGGATAATTACTTGTCCGCTTCCTACCCGCTTTCAACGCTCCGGTACAATTTCTTGCTCTCTTTCTTTTCCTCGTTCGGCCGCCGCCTATTTCTTGCTGGTCAGGTCGTAGTATTTGCCTTTCTTCTCCATCAGCTGGGCGTGGGTGCCGGCTTCCTGAATGCCCTTATCGGCTATGTACAGAATGCAGTCGGCGCGGGAAATTGTGGAGAGGCGGTGGGCGATTACGAAGGTTGTGCGCCCGGTAAGAGTCGCGTTAAGCGCGTTTTGTATGAGGGTTTCGGTTTCGGTGTCTATGCTGCTGGTCGCCTCGTCAAGTATTAGTATTTTGGGGTCGGACAACAGGGTGCGCGCGAAAGAAATTAACTGGCGCTCGCCCGTCGAGAGACCCGCGCCGTTTTCCAGGGTTACGGTATGGTAGCCGTCCGGAAGCTGCTTGATAAAGGTATCCGCGCCTACGGTTACGGCGGCGGCGATACACTCCTCGTCGGTCGCTTCGGGGCGCGAATAGCGTATGTTTTCCAGTATACTGCCGCTGAAAATGAAGGTGTCCTGCATCATAACGCCTACCTGGCGGCGCAAGGACTGCTGGCTTACGGATTTTACGTCTATGCCGTCGATCAGGACGCGTCCCTCGGTCGCATCGTAAAAACGCGAGATTAGATTAACCACCGTCGTTTTACCCGCGCCGGTAGGGCCTACGAGGGCGATGCATTTGCCCGCGGGAACGTCGATACTGAAATTTTCCAGTATATGGATATGCTTTTCGTATTCAAATACGACATTTTCAAAGGTTACGTCGCCTTTTACGGGCGGCAGCTCGCGGCAGTCGGGGAAGTCGATTACCGTAGGCTTGGTGTCGACGGTTTCCAAAATGCGCTCGATGTTCGCGCTTGCGCCGACAAGCTGTTGTATTATGGTGGCGATATTGTTGATCGGGGCGGAAAACATACCCATGTACAACGTGAAGCTTGTTATAGTGCCCAGGCTCAAACCGCCGCCGATATTTATCGCGCCCGTCGTTATCGCAATCGCCAGCACGTACACGAGCATTATACTTAACGTCAGCGCGAAATCCATCGACGGCCAAATCGTTTCGTTTATGCTTATCACGCGCGCCCATGAGCGGTTGCTTTTGACGTTGAGAGCATTATAAATATCGAGGTTGGCGGCTTCGCGGTTAAACGCCTTGGTTACCGCGGTGCCGTTGACGTTTTCGGCGATGTACGCGGTACGGTTCGCGAAGTTATTCCTGTGTATGCGGTGTCTGCCTTGCAGCGTTTTTTGTATTTTGGAAATCAACAGGACGAAAGGAGCGAACGCCAAAATCGCGATGAGGGCGAGCCTCCAATCGAGTATGAGCATCCACAAAACAAGAAGAATAATTTTTATGCCGTCCACAATCATTCCGATCACGGAGGAAGCAAAAATATTTGCAAGCTCGTCTACGTAATTTGTGACGCGCACGAGAATTTTGCCGGCGGGGCGCGAGTCGTAGAAGTCGAAGGAGAGCTTTTGCAGATGGGTAAATAAATCCCTGCGGATATCGCGTACTATTTTATAACCGTTTTTTGCCATTATACGCGAGCGTAAAAAGGTATATACCGCGTCGAGAATTTGAACGGCGGCTATTCCGGATACGCAAATTATCGCCATTTGCAACCAGTTTTCCTTTTGCGGAAGCACGGTGTCCATGATCATTCCGTTAAGCAGAACGGGGAGCAGCCCGAGGAAGCCCATTGCAATCATAACGCAAAAAATCGCTATTATCGATTTTTTGTACGGAATCGCGTACCTCAGCACGCGCAGAAGCATTTTTAGATTAAATTTATTTTTGGCGGGTTCGTCCTCAAAAAAACGGTTGCGTGCCATTACGATATTACCCCTTCCAAAGCCGCCGCTTGCGCGGTGTAAACCTGCGCGTAGTGTCCCGAGAGCGCCATAAGCTCGCCGTGCGTGCCGCGTTCGATAATTTGCCCGTCCGATAAGAACAGAATTTCATCGCAGGCCGCCAGCGCCGCCGCCCGGTGAGAGGCGATTATAAGAGTGCGGTCCGCGTATTTATCCGATATCGCCCGGAATGCGCGGCGTTCGGTTTCCATATCGAGCGCGCTCGTGCAGTCGTCGAGCATGATAACGGGCGCGTCCTTAATAAGCGCGCGCGCTATCGAGACGCGCTGCTTTTGTCCGCCCGAAAGACCCAACCCGCGTTCGCCGATTATCGTTTCGTATTTGGCGGGAAGCCGCATGATGAAGTCGTTAGCTTGCGCCGTTATACCGGCGTCTATGACGTTTTGGTGCGGTAAGTCGGGGTTATAAAAAGCGATGTTTGCGTCTACGGTATTTGAAAAAAGGAATACGTCCTGCAATACATAGCCGAATTGACGGCGTATTTCTTGCAGCTCGTATTCGCGCGTTTCGCTGCCGTTAAGCAAAATTTTGCCCTCCGACGGCTCGAAATAGCGCGCTATGGTTTTCATGAGTACGGATTTGCCGCTGCCCGTTCTGCCGATAAGCCCCAGACGCTTGCCGTACGGGATATCGACGGTTACGCCGGAGAGCTTGCGCTGTCCGTCAAGCGTCACGGAAACGTTGTCAAGCCGAATATTCGGCTTGCCGACCGCCTTGAGCGTACCGGCGGTGTCCGACAGGATATCGGGGGCGCTCAAAAAGTCCGCGATGCGCTTGCCGGCTACGGAGCTTTGCTGCAGCTGCGCGCCGAAGTTGGTGATAGTCTGCATGGCGTTATTAATGAAGTATACGTACAGGAAGAACGAGCCGAATTCGCCGGACGTTATCGTTCCGTTGACGGCAAGTATTATGCCTACGACTGTGGAGGAGATATTTATCAGATACGACGCCATAAGGAAGAAGGACGAATACGCGCTCCACGTGTCCGCATGGCGGAAGAAGGCTTTTTTGTAGGTTTCGTTTTTTTCGTTGAACTTCTTTATTTCGGCGTCCTCGCGGGCGAAGGCGCGCACGATTTTCACGCCGCCGATGTTTTCCTGCACGCAGGAATTAAGCTCGACGTTTGCCGAGCGGATTTCGCGGAAAATACGCTGCATTTTTTTTATGTAAGCGATCATTGTCAACGAGGTAATAATTCCCACCATAAACGGCGCGATAGCTAAAAACGGGCTGATACGCAACAGAAAAAACGCCGCCATAAACAGCTCGACAAACTGCTGAAAAAAAATAGGGAAGTAATGCACGAAAATATCCTTAACGGCGATGCAATCCGCGTTAGCCGTAGTGAGCAGCTCTCCCGACGAGTATTTGGAGAGGACGAGGGTGTTTTGGGTAAGCAGCTTGTTAAAGACCGCCGCGCGCAAGCGCGCCTCGCATATAATGCCGTTGCGGTGCGCCGCGTTCCAACGCACATAATGCGCTATATAGCGGTAAAGAACGAGTGTGCCGTAAACGCCTAGCGCGCGCAAAAGTATTATCCAATAATCGTTATCCGCAACGTCGGCAAGCAGAAAAAGAAAAACGCTGGAGCCCTCGCCGGGGACTACGCCGAGCGCGGCGTTTATGCAACGGTCAATGATTATTTGCGCGACCTGCGGAAGAAGAAAATAACAGAACGTAGACGATAACCCGAGCAGCGTCACCAATACGAAAGCGTACATATTTTTCTTGAAGTATTTGTACAACTGTATAAACATCAGCCGCCTTATTTCCGCGAAAAATTTAATAGTAAATTCAAATAGAATATTATAACTTTACAACGCAAAAGTAAAGGAATTTTGACGAAAAAAAGTTAAAAAAGTTAAATAATTTTTTCAGAGAAAAAAAACTAAAAAATATTTTTAATTTTCTGTCAAATTTTCTGTCAAACGGGCTTGACAAACATATGTTCTATATGATAGACTGTGTATGCGGTCTGAATCGGGCGGGGATTCGGAGCGCGGAAAACAATATGGAGGGGGAAGAGGATAAGTGATTATATTAGCAAGCGGCGAAAAGAGTAGAATAGAGGACGAGTTAGAACCGGATTGTCACGGCGCTAACGCGCCTCGCTAAGGACGGACAGAGTTTTGATTGTAATGGGGTACGGGTGAACGAACAGCGGTTGTCCTTGTAGGGGCGACCCTGTGTGGTCGCCCGCATGTAAAGAGGACAAGAGAATATTTTACCTGGTTTTACAAATACTACCTTCACATTAGAGTAAGGAGTATCTGTTTTTTATGAACGCAGTAATTATGGCGGGAGGTAAGGGGGAGAGGCTTAGACCGCTTACGGACAAATGCCCTAAGCCTCTGATGCCCGTCGCCGACGTCCCGCTTATCGACCGCATTGTAAGACACCTCAAGGATTACGGTATCGAGAGTATTGCGATAACTCTTTCGTATCACGCCGATATGATTATCGAGGAATTAACCAAAAGCTTCGATTATGATTTTCGGTTTTTTATCGAGCAAAGCCCTCTCGGTACGGCGGGCGGCGTGCGCGCGGCGGCGGCTGATTTCGTAGAGCCCTTCCTTGTGGTGAGCGGCGACGCGCTTACGGATTTTAGCATCGCCGAAATGCGGCAGGCGCATAACGCTCTTCGGGCGGATATGACTATGGCGGTAACGCACGTATCCGACACCGCGCAGTACGGAGTCGTAATGCCCGGCGACGGGAACAGAATAAGAGGCTTTTGGGAAAAGCCCGCGGCGGGCGCCTGCGCCTCCGACCTGATTAATTGCGGTATTTACATCATTAATCCGCGCGTACTGCAAATGATCCCCGAGACGGGAACGTACGACTTTTCGCGCGATTTGTTCCCGGCTATGCTCAATCGCGGTATGAGCCTTTTTTATCACGATATCGGCGGCAGTTATTGGACGGATATAGGGAGCGTTTCCTCTTACTTCCGCGCGAACGACGATATTCTCGGCGGCAAATGCCGGGGGCGTCAAAATACGGGGTATAATACCTTTTACCCCGTTTAGCATATCGGATATTAGTCAATAATTATCCGGTATATGTATTTTGTCGTCTGCGCAGTCCTTTGCTTGTTAATAACCGCCGCGATTTTTTCCGCCGTCAAAGCCGGCGGGGGAACGTTTTTGCCGAGCTTTACGACGGGCGCGTATATTTCTCCGTCGGCAATGAAGGAGTATCTTATACAGCTTGCGCGCGCGCAAAAAGAGGTGCGGGCGGGATACAATCTTCCAGATCTCGCGTTAATCGCGCGTAAAATTAAACGCGCGCACAAAATTACGGACGCCAAGGCCGCCGCGGGGCGTTCGCTTTTTGAATTTGAAAGGTGGCTGTACGATAACGCATATAAGCTCGCCGAAGCGCTCGATATTCTGACTGCCGGCAAAAACGACTGGCGCGGGCTTCCGACCCTTGCGGACGGCTTGCCGCGCGTTTTTGCGTTCGCGCAGGCGGTAGTTACACACTCGGACGGCGTGCTCGAGGAGGCTTACGTTACCGCGTGCATAGAGGATTACTGCTCCGAGACGCCCTTGTATTATGAGGAAATCGCCGTTTTGCCGCTGGCTTTCCGTTGTGCGCTCCTCGCCCGCGCGGTAAGTATCTGCGATAAGGTGATTACCGTTAACAAAATGATAGATATTGCCCGCAAAAGCAATACGGGGCTTGCAGCGGATAATATCAGGTTTAACAGCTTCATTTACGGAGTGTCGCTGTATTCGTCCGTCGCCGTAAAAAAACGCGTCGCCGAGCTTTGCGCGGAAAACGGACAGCCTATCGCCGCGCGGCTCGCTAATTTTGACCGCCAGCTTATACGTTATAACACGCTTGCCGCCGCCGTAATAAGGTCCGTAAACGCGGTGTCCGTGTTTATGGACGGCGCGTATCTCCGCTCGCGGTCGCAGCTTAACTCTATTTTGGAAGGCGAAAAAGTGGGCGTTTACGTCAACATGGCGGAGGATTCCCGTGAAGCATACCTGCGGGAAATCTCGCGCATTTCCACCAAAATGAATATGCCCGAGCAATACGTGGGCAGACATATAGTAAGCCTGGCTAACGCCGAGGGTCGCGAGGCGGGGTATTATCTGTATGAGAACCCCGTATTCGGAAGGAAAAGACTGCCTAAGCCCGTCCGCACATGCGTATATATTGCGGCGTTAAATATTCCCGCCGCCGCCGCCGGCGCGGTATGGGGCGTTTTTGCGCCGCTGCCAGCGGCGTGGAGAATTATAACGGCGGCGCTTTGCTATCCGCTCGCGTGCGCCGTAATCCGCGAGCTTTACGCGCTTATACTTTCTGCGCACGTTAGGCATCGTAC
>JAITNT010000132.1 GCA_031290295.1 Clostridiales bacterium | reverse complement strand
AACCTCCCCGATGCGCTTTTTCCGTTCTTTTTGCCGCACCTGCAAAAAAGAACTCCCTTCAATGTACACACGGAGTAACGCCCCTAAACGTAACAAAACGTTCGTTCGTTAACCACCGTACTCGCATTATAACACACCCGAACATGCGTTTGCAAGCGTTTTTGACAGAAATCGTAAAATATTTTTTGCCAAATTTTACCAATTTTTTTGGTAATGATTCTGACCGTACGCAGTATAAAGCCCGCACCCGTCCCCTAACCGGCGGCTTTCAAACGCGGCTTCTAAGAATAATATACCCTGCTCCGGAAAACCGTATGCGTCCGCCCTCATACGAGGCGTTCAGCGCGGATAAGACCTCGCACCCACCGTCCGCGGCCGCGGATACGCCGCCGCCCTTCGGGTTAACCGCGACGGTAATGCGCGTTTGACCGTCCGACCGCGTGTAAACGAACGGGTTATCGCTATATTCGCCGACAAGCGTTATCGGGATATCCGCGGCAAGCGCGGGCTCCGTCTTTCGCAGCGCGATAAGCTCGCGCGTATAGTTGAGGATACTTCCGCCGCGCTCCTGCCGCTCGACGGTATACTCCGACCCGACGTCCGTCGGCAGATACAGCTTGTCCGCGGGCGCGTTGGAGAAGCCGTTGTTAGCCGAACCGTCCCACTGCATAGGCGTGCGCGATCCGGTGCGGTTATATCCTCCGTCCTTGTTCAGCCCGTTAATAAAGCGCATACCGATTTCGTCGCCGTAATAAACGAACGGCACGCTCGGAAGCGTGAACAAAAACGCGAACGCCGTAATGATTTCCTCGTCCGTCCTCCCGACGCTGATACGGCTTAAATCGTGATTACCCGTAGGAATGGCGATGAAGCCCTTGCCGTTCAATCCCGCGTGCGCCGTCAAAAATTCCTTGAAGAAGCTTTCGGGCGTTCCGCCGCCCCGCCTGAAATAGCTCTCATAGTAATCGTGTCCGAAGGGTCTTACCTCCCTTTCGGCGCGCAACAGGCTTATGTAGCCCTCGCCGTGCACGTGAATCAAAAAATCCATGTCGTAACCGCCCTTGCCGACGGCTGTTTCCGGCCGCGACCATTCGGACACGAATACCGCATTCGGATAGCGTGCGTGCACCTTGTCTAATATTTGCTTCCAAAGCCGGGCGTTAGCCTCGCCCGTCGTGTCGTTCTTAATCATGACGCCCGCCATATCGACGCGGAAGCCGTCCGCGCCCTTACCTAGCCAGAACTCAATAACGTCTATTACAAGACCGCGCATTTTTTCAAAAAAAGGATCGGTATAAGGCTTTTGCCACGGAACCGTCGGATTGACAAATCCGAAATTCAAAGCGGGCTGCATCGCGAAGAAATTTACCATATAATTTCCGTCGCGCTCCGACATTCCGTTAATCATGCGGCAGCCCTCGGGATTATCCCAAACGCTGTCCGACCATATGTAGTAATCGGAGTATTCGTTGCGCCCGCTTTTGGATGATTCCGTGAACCACCTGCATTTATCGGAGGTGTGCCCCATTACGAGATCGAGCAGAATCTTTATTCCGCGCTTGTGCGCCTCAGCGAACAACCGCTCCAAATCCGCGCCGTCGCCGAACCTCGGGTCAACCTTATAGTAATCGACCACGTCGTAACCGCCGTCGCGGAACTCCGACAAAAATATCGGGTTAAGCCAGATACCGTTACACCCGAGACTCTTAACGTAATCGAGCTTTTGTATAATCCCCCGAATATCCCCTACGCCGTCGTCGTCCGAGTCAAAAAAGCTCGTAGGATAAATCTCATAAAACACGGTGTTTTTCAGCCATTCCTTTCTGCCGTTCGCACTCATAATCCCTCCTCTACGTTATACCCGGAACCGATTGTAGATTCGCGCGCTATCACCTTGTGCTGCAGCACAAGATTGTTTTTACCCGAATCGCCGTTAATCCGTTCGTACAGCAGCCTGAACGACTCGTGACCCATTCCGCCGCAAGGCTGTTTGATTGTGCTCAACGACGGATTATTCATGCGGGAATACATCAAATCGTCAAACCCGATTACGGCGACCTCCTCGGGTATTTTGATATTAAGCGCGCCCAGCGCGCGAATCGCGCCCAACGCCGTCAAATCGACCGTGGCAAAAATCCCGTCGACCTTAACGCCCGACCGCATAAGCTTCATAGCCGCGTTATATCCGTGCTCGAAATGATAACAGTCCTTGCAAATAAGCTCCTCCTTTAGTTCTAATCCGGCGCTTTCTAACGCCGCCTTATAACCCGC
This sequence comes from Clostridiales bacterium, assembly GCA_031290295.1. Lineage (GTDB taxonomy): Bacteria > Bacillota > Clostridia > Christensenellales > DUVY01 > JAITNT01. The sequence goes on along the minus strand of JAITNT010000132.1, from coordinate 4,701 downwards.
CTCGCGCAAAGACCCGGACGCATAACTGCCGCTTATTAACGCTATATTTTTTTTACCCAGCCCCAAAAGGTGATTAACCGCGTCTATCGCGGCAAGCTTATTATCTATATCCACCTGAATACAATCGTATGAAGCGTCGCTTTCGCCGCAAATCACTAGCGGAATATCCCTGAAGTGCCGTATGGCGTTCCTCATCGGCGATACCAAAATTATGCCGTCCGCCAGCTTATTTCTTACGGCGGCGGCGTATTTGATAAACCTCTTGTCGTCGTTGTACGTTTCGCATAACATAACGCTGTAATCGGTTTCGCGCGCTTCCTCCTCTATACCCTGAACTATTGCCGAATAAAAGGGATTTTCAATTGACGGCAGCAACACATAAAAAACGTTGGTTTTTTCCCGGCGCAGATTACGCCCCAGAAGATTAGGCACGTACCCCAGCTCTTTGATAGTCCTTTCCACCCGTTCCCTCGTCTTAGCGGAAACGCAGCTGTCGTTATTCAAAACGCGCGAAATAGTCGCAGAGGACAGCTTAGCCTGCTTTGCAACATCCTGTATCGTCATAAATACCCCCGCTTTATGATATTGAAATCGATTACAATCGTTATATCACGAAAAACACAATTTTGCAACACTTTCAACTAAAAAAGGTATAACATGAAATGCATTTGACACGCCCTACAGGCGCTTTTCACATTTGGTTACCGCCCCGTACTCCTCGGTTTCGATATTCTCGGTAGGTATAAAGCCGTTCTTTTTCCAAAACCCGGCGCATTCTTCGTTTCTTGAAACGTAAGCTAAGCTCGCCTTAGTATAGCCGGCAATACCGAAAACCTCAAGACAAGCGTTCAAAACGGCGGTGCCTGTACCCCGCCTTTTATATGCGCCGTCCAACATGAATAACCCTATATAAACGGAATTTTTTTCGGGATACCGCTCGATAAAGTCCATAACCGCGACAAGCTTACGACCGTCAAAAAAGCCGACATAATTTTTTTGACCGGGCTTCGCGGCAGGCGGAAGCCGTTCCATATCCTCAAGAATACCGCTTCTAGCAGGTTCCTGCTCGGAAAAAAAGGAAAAATATTGCGGGTTAGATTCCATTAACCCGTATACCGAATCGACGTCGCTTTTTGCAAGCCTTATAACGTTATACAACGATTTTTCGCTTAATTCTCTCAAAATATTTATCATACCTTCAACCTCTTAAATTTTAACACACGAGCCGCCAAACGCCAAACGTTTTGCCTATTAACCGACCGACCGCGGTTTTGCCGCGCTCCGTTTTAATTGTATTGTCGCCGCAACACGGGTTAGTTTATCACATCCCCCTCCAGCCACGCCTTAAAAATGCCGCCCATGTCCTTGCCGCTCGCGGCCTCCATTGCGCCTATGAAGTCCTCGGGACGGACGGTCTTGTATTTGTTATCCGCATAATATTTTCGCATTCCGTCAAAAAATGCCTTGTCGCCTATCGTTCCGCGCAGGCTGTCCAGCATCAGCTCGCCCTTGACATAAACCATATAGAAGTACTCGTACGCCGAAAGAAACCCGTTAACGGGGCGGTTCATGCTCGTGTCAAGCTCCCCCTTAACCGCGCTGTATATATCCGAATAAATATAGTAATTCTGAATGCTTTTCAGTATTCTGTCGGTCTTAGAAATATTGTATTGAGGATTAAACTCATAAAATACCGTGGTGGAATACGCAGTCAAGCCCTCGTCCATCCACGCGTGGGCGACCTCGTTATTGCCTACGACGCCGTACCACCACTGGTGCGCCGTTTCGTGAATTATTATCTCGCAATACTGCTCGCCCGCATATCGGTCCGATATCAAAACCAAGTTGGGGTACTCCATTCCGCCCTGTATAAAGGTCGTCTGCGCGATGCTGTAAGTAGAATACGGGTATTTGCCGAACAATTTGTTAAAGGTCGTCAAGGCGTCGACTGCGGCTTGCAGCGAAGCCTCGGCGTCGTTATCGTCGTAATAGTAATAAATTACGGCCGTGCCCGCGGTCTCGCGGCTCATAACCTTGAAGCTCGGAGAAAGAACGATTGCGAAGTCGCGGACGACCCTTGCGGTAAGCTTGACGGTCTTTTTCCCACCGCTTATATCGGTGCCGACGGACTGTCCGCTGCTCGCCGCGGTATAGCCCGATGGCGCGGTAAGCGTTACGTCGTAATTAGCGGGTTCGGAATAAAACGGGTCGCCGTTAGAGTAATAAGGGTCGCAAACAAAGCCGCCGTTTTCATACACCGCGGCTATAGGATCCCAGTTCCCCAAATTAACCGTTTTGTCCGAATACCCCGTCCGGTGATTGACCTCGGCAAGCTTGAGCGTGAAATCAAATTCCAAGCCGATACGCTCGGTAGGATAAAGCGGCGACGGCAGGGCTATTATCAAGGCGGTTTTGTCCGCGCCGCCGAGCTTGTAACCGAGAACCGCGCCGCCGAGCTTAACGCCGCTCACGGACATTGCGCCCCACGACTCGCCGTTCGGGTACGCGTCCTCACGCGCGTCCTCCTCGACGGGCTTATATTTCGCGTCGCGGCGGTAAGCGTTGCCGTACATATTGAAGCGAAGCTCGTTTAGCTCAACCTCGTAATTATTAATATAATCGACCCTTTGATGCGCTTTAACCGTGTGCGCCGCCGCGTCGTACTCCGCCGTTATCACGTAATCGGTCAAGCCTGAGGCGAGCTTTTCAAGCTCGCTCTTGCAAGCAACCGCGCCAAGCGCCAAAACCGCCGCGGCAATGACCGCCAAAAATCTCTTAAAAGCCCTCATACGCCTCCTACAACCGCCGTCTAGCCTCTCGCTTAACGTTCCCGCCGTGTAAGAAGCCCGCTTAATAGTTTATTAGCGAATGCCGCGGGATATGCCGGGGCATGCGTTTGCACTGTATTATAACGGCGCGGCGATTTTATTTTGCCGTTTGAATAGCGGCTCTCGGCTTGACGCTATGCACATCGCAATTATTGCAAAAAACAACCACGCCGTACCTGCCTCCGAATGAAAATCCCTTATTACCCTTACGACGTTTTGAAACGCGTACATTCCCCAGCTTAAGCTGCCTAAGTAAATAAAAATTTGCGGTAATATCGGAATTTTTAACTCGATTTGGAAGGCAAAATAAACGAGCAATCCCAAATCTAAAATAAGCAAATAATTGAGGATATCGGGGTTGCTTTTTTGAACGGTCATCAAGGCCGTCACGCTTGCCGCGACAACTAAAAATAGCGGGAAAACAAATCTCTTTGTCTTTTCAAAGCCGCTTAGCTTCGGCAGCTGCGCGATAAATATTCCGAGCGCGACGCAAGAAAACGTTCGCAGCTCAAATCCGGGCAGCCCGTAAAAATCCAGCACGTGATAGCCTATCAAAGCGGCGAACGCGAATACGCCCCAAAACCGCTGAGCTTTGACAAAACGGTAGATTATGAAAAAAAGCGTATACGCGATAAGCAGCGAGCGGATAAACCAAAGAAAGCCCCAAATGTCGCCCGTGCCCGCAATAAACGAATACCAAGTCGAGAACGCCAGTCCGACGATAAGAATCGGGCACATCGATTTTACCTTGCGCCAAATAAAGGTCGGATAAGTTATCGCGATTTCTTTTAATAAAGCTTTAGGCTTACCTGAAATACTATCGTTTGCGTGCCTTTCCTTGTATGCCGCCGTGTGTTTTTTAGCTGAACGCACAAATAAACAGCCGCTGAGGATAAAGAAAAATTCAACGCCTAAATATCCGTTGTTCAAATAGCCGTTAAGGTTAATCGGCACAAAGCCGTGATAAACCAAAATCCAAAGCGCAAAGATAAACCTCGCTAACTCTACTACGGCGTTGCGTTGCGGTTTAGCATTAGAGTCGTTATCGTTTGTTTGCATTGTGTACGGTTGGAACCCCCTCTGTCGAATCTACCGCTTGTCGAAACAAGCTCCGACACCGTTTGATCGGAAGTTTTTTCCGCGACATTCGGTAGAAATAATCTCATAATACCCGATTAAGAAATATCAGTTGTCGGGGGGGGGGGGGGGGTACGGGCAGGTATTCGTTAAGATGGAGATTCTTATACCAACGATCTTCTTTTTTGTAGGCGAAAAACTCATAAATTATTAAAAAGAGCAGAAGCGCCGGAATTACGATACCTAGCATTACCCAAATCGAAAAGATGCCTATCCCGTTTGCAGGACCGAACATATACATAGGATTTTTATCGGTTAAGCTCGTTGTTAAACCGAATGCGGAAAAGATTCCCTGATCGATTAAGCCGATTATAATCGCACAAATTCCTACGCCGATAAACGGAAAAATATTGTTAACGCGGATTTTGAAAAAACCGCCCAGAAATACGCAAAGACACCCCAGCAGCAAGGTTCCGTGAGAAAGCATATAGCGAATATTCCCGTAATCCTTCAGAGCCTCAAAATTATAAACGGCGTGGCTTTCGGATAAGAGTGCGACTGCCGCGCCGACCACGCCGAAATAAGCGACCGAGGTAGCTATCCAGCGAAATATTTTACTGTCGGTCTTGCCCTTATATGCCATAATGGCGACCGCCAAAAGCAAATACATCGTAAAGTGGCAAGGGAAAAGTATAAAAAATTGCGAGGAATACTCCCAAATCGTCTTTGTATAACCTTGCAGAAGCTCTACCCAAACTACCGACCAATGCAAAACAACCGTAAAAACCGCGATTCC
>JAITNT010000104.1 GCA_031290295.1 Clostridiales bacterium | reverse complement strand
TACTTCATACCTCTATTATATCATACTTGAAGAGGTTTTGCAACAAGTCTATTGCGAGGAGCGTAAGCGACGTGGCAATCCAGTTCAAACTTGTCCGCTTTCCCCTTTCTTCGCCGCTTACCAATCATTCTCTTGCCCTCTTTCCATGCGGGCGACCGCACAGGGTCGCCCTTACGGACAACCGCTGTTCGTTCACCCGTACCCATATACAATCAACCCTATCCGTCCTTAGCGAGGCGCGCTCGCGCGCTGTGACAATCCGGTTTTAACTTGTCCTCTTGCCCCCCCCATATTTTTAAGGAGAAAACATTTTCTATTTGCGCGGAAACGGAGTATACTTAACGCTATGGATATCAGGGTTGCGGCTAAGGTTAATTTGTCATTGCGTATCGTCGGGGTTAATCCGGAGGGAATGCACGAGCTGGACAGCCTCATGGCGTCGGCCGGAATTTTCGACGAGCTGAGTATTACGCGCGCGGACGGAATAACGGTTCGCTTCTCGGGCGAATACGCGGACGGGCTTGACGGCGTAAACAATACGGCGTACCGCGCGGCGGAGCTGTTCGCCAAAAAATTTGCTTTTAACGGCGCGGATATCAAAATCGTCAAAAATATCCCCTTGAGCGCGGGTCTAGGCGGCTCGTCCGCGGACGCCGCGGGCGTGCTTAGAGGGCTTGCCTGCATGAACGGCGTTTCCGAGTCCTCGCCCGTCCTCAGGATGCTGGCGCGGAGGTGCGGCAGCGACGTGCCCTTTATGCTTTCTGGCGGTTTCAAGCGCGTAACCGGCACCGGCGAAAAGCTTGAACCGTACGGAAGCGCGGAGCTGTTCCTCATAATATTGCCCGAAAAAAACGGCGTCGGCGCCCGCGACTGCTACCGCGCGTACGATACGCTTGCCGCAACAAGCGGCGTCCGCGCATACGACCCGCGCGGCAACGATAAGCTGCTTGCCGCCTTGACCTACCGTAAGCCCGTCGGCGGGCTGTTGCATAACGACCTTTATTTGCCGGCGTGTACGCTTAATCCGCAAATAGCGCGCAACCTTGCGCTTTTACGCTCGGTCACCGGCGACGCGGTTATGACGGGCAGCGGTTCCGCGTGCATCGCGGTTTTTTACGATTCGGCGTCCCGTGACGCGGCGCACCGGGAGCTGCTTGCGCGCGGCGTAACGGGACTTATCAAGACGGAAACGGTGTGACGGAGCGATGAAAGCCGACCAAACGATACCGCCCAAGCGTGAATAATCCGCCCAGACGCGAATGCGCGCTCGCTCCGCCGCCTTAGCGGCGGCTTCGTCTCGCTTAATCGCATTCGGGCGGACTTTTGCCGACCAAGCGTGAATCGGCGCTGCGCTTCGGCGTTACCGCCTTGCTTGCTTAATCCGATTCAGTCGGACTAAAAAGAGGTTTAGTCTATCCGGGTGTGTACCGTAGCACGTTATTCGCGTGGTCATTCCGCTCGCTTGCGCTCGCTGCAATACGGGTTCACCTTGTTCTTCCGTACTCAATACAATCAAAACCCTATCCATGCCCGTGCCACCCGTACCGAATACTAATTCACTTTATCCATGTCATGTTGAGCGCAGTCGAAACATCTCTTCGCCGCTTTCATCGCCCCATACAATTCTCTTGTCCTCTTGCCCTCTTGTCCTTTCCCCTCAATATTTACAATAAACAAAAAACGCAGTTTGCCCGTTCCCGTCGTATAATTACTTGCCGTCGTCCGATTTTTGTGGTATAATTTTCATTTGTGGAAGAATTGCAGATTAGCGTGCATACGCCCGAGAGGTTTAGCGTTGCGGTTACGCGGGGAATATTGTTCGCGGTGCGGATGAGAGCGGTACTTAAGAGTATACTGATACTTGCGGCGTGCGCGTTGGGACTGTCGGCGGTTACGCTTGCCGTGATCGCGATCGAAACGGCTCTCGAAGCCGAATGGGCGATTACGGCCACGCTGTTCGGCGCAAGCCTCGCGGGGCTTATGGCGGTGGCGCTGTACGCCGTACTGATGCTTGCCGCCTCGTTTATCGGCGGTCTTATGCTCGGACGCCGCGAGCCTAACTACTTCGACGCCGCGGATTACGAGTACAACGAGCGCGGTGTACACCGTACGGATTCCGACGGGGTAAGGAGCTTCACTTCATGGACGGAGCTGTCGGCGGCGGTCGGCGGCAAAAGACACTTTGTGCTTAAAACCAAAAAAAACCGTCTAATGATTTTCGCGCGAAGCGGGCTGCCCGAGGGCGCGGAGGCGGATATGCGCGCGCGCATACTTGCGAGCCGCTACGATGAGGAAACGGCAAAGGGCAAATAATAAACGGACCTTGACCCGATAATGCTTTGCGGGCGGAATACATAAACAAAATTATAGAGGTAAATATGGGATTAATCAAATGGCTTGGCGAGAGAGACAACAAGCGCGCGCTGCGTAAGATCGAGGTTATCGCGGACAAGGTCGATGCGTTAAGCGACCGGTTTGACGCGTTGACCGACGCGGAGCTGCAGGGCACGACCGCGATACTCAAGGCGCGCTTTGCGGAAGGCGACACGCTTGACATGCTGCTCCCGGAAGCGTTCGCGGCTATGCGCGAGGCGTGCTGGCGCGTTCTCGGAATGCGTCCGTTCTATGTGCAGCTGTTAGGCGGCATAACCCTGCATCAGGGCAGAATCGCGGAGATGCGCACGGGCGAGGGCAAAACGCTCGTCGCCGTACTGCCTTGCTACCTTAACGCGCTTGCGAACATAGGCGTGCACGTCGTTACCGTAAACGACTACCTCGCCAAGTTTCAGGCGGAGTGGATGGGCAAGGTTTTCAAGTTCATGGGCATGAGCGTGGGCATTTCTATCGCGGGCATGAATAACGAGGTCAAACGCCGCGCCTATCAATGCGATATAACCTATTGCACCAATAACGAGCTGGGGTTCGACTATCTGCGCGACAACATGGTCGTACACAAGCAGGACATGGTTTTAAGACCGCTCAAATTCGCCATCGTCGACGAGGTTGACTCTATTTTGATCGACGAAGCGCGCACCCCGCTGATTATCAGCGGCAGAGGCGACAAGAGCAGCGATATGTACGTCAACGCCAACAAGTTCGCCAAGTACCTGCGCGAAGAGGACGTCGAAATCGACGAGAAGAAAAAAACCGTCCACCTTACCGAAACCGGCGTAGAAAAAGCGGAGAAATATTTCGGGGTAGGCAATCTTTCCGATACCGACAACGTAGAGCTTAACCATTATATAAATAACGCGATCCGCGCGCATAAGATTATGAAGCGCGACAACGACTATATCATCAACGACGGCGAGGTAATTATCGTCGACGAGTTCACGGGACGCTTAATGATAGGCAGACGGTATTCGGACGGCTTGCATCAGGCTATCGAAGCCAAAGAAAACGTCCGCATTCAGAACGAAAACAAAACCATGGCGACTATTACCTTTCAGAATTTCTTCCGGCTTTACACCAAGCTCGCCGGTATGACGGGTACTGCCAAGACCGAGGAGGCCGAGTTTAACGCTATCTATAATTTGGACGTCGTCGTAATTCCTACGAATATGCCCATGATCCGCGTGGACGAGAACGATCAGGTTTATACGACGATGGACGGCAAACTGCGCTCCGTTGTAGAGGACGCCAAGGAATGCTACGAACGCGGACAGCCCGTGCTTATAGGTACCGTAACGGTAGAAAAGAGCGAGGAAATATCCAACCTGCTGGACAAGCAGCGCATACCGCACAATGTTTTGAACGCCAAGAACCACGCGCGCGAGGCGGAGATTATAGCGCAGGCAGGACGAAAAGGCGCCGTTACGATAGCCACCAACATGGCGGGGCGCGGCACCGATATTTTGCTCGGCGGCAACGCGGAGGCGCTTTCCAAGAAGCGTATGCGCGATATGGGTTACAGCGACGAGCATTTAGCGGCGGCGACGAGCTTTTTGCCTACCGAGGACCCCGACGAGCTGAAAGCCAAGGAGGAATACAAAAAGCAATTCGAGGCGTTTAAGCTTATAGTAGAGGAAGAAAAGCAAAAGGTAATCGAGGTCGGCGGTCTCAGAATTATCGGTACCGAAAGACACGAATCCCGCCGTATAGACAATCAGCTGCGCGGACGCGCCGGGCGGCAGGGCGATATAGGCTCGTCGATTTTTTATCTGTCCATGGAGGACGACGTAGTCAGGCTGTTCGGCGGCGACAGAATGAAAAAAATTGCCGACGCCCTGCACGTGGACGACGACACGCCGCTTTCCTTAGGAATACTCACGCGTCAAATCGAGAACGCGCAGCGTAACATCGAGGGACGCAACTTCGGCATAAGAAAGCACGTTCTCGAATACGACGACGTTATGAACAAGCAGCGTGAAATTATTTACACGCAGCGCAACAAGGTTTTGACCGGTGAGAGCGTCACGGGCGAAATCATGGACATGTTCGCGTCCGCCGTCGAAAAGGTCGTTTCCGATTACGCGGACCCCGCCGTGGACTATAAGGACTGGGATATAGCGGGCTTTAATACCGATATCGAGCGGTATTTACTGCCGGGCGACACGTCCTTCCTTACCGCGGACCGCCTGAAGATTTGGGATATCGAGGAAATCAAAGAGAACCTCAATAACGCCATGCGCACGCACTACGAGGGCAGGCGCGCTTCTGCCGCGGAAATGGGCGTTAACTTCGACGATATCGAGCGCGTAATCCTGCTCAAGGTAGTAGATATGAAATGGATGGAGCACATCGACTCCATGGACGTTTTGCGCGGCGGTATCGGCTTAAGAGCCTACGGTCAGCACGACCCCGTAATCGCCTACAAGCAGGAAGGCTTCGAGATGTTTGACGACATGATCGAGCGTATACGCGAGCATACCGTACAGATTATGATGCGTATCAATATCGAGCAAGCGCCCGCGCGCAGCGAGGGACCCAAGGTTCAGGTAACTACTACGGGCCGCGGCTCCGGTCACGCCGGGCCGGTAAAGCCCGCCCCCGTCACCGTAGACAAATCCGTCGGGCGCAACGACCCCTGCCCGTGCGGCAGCGGAAAAAAATACAAGAATTGCTGCGGAGCGGATCAATAATGTTAGAATTAGACGATATAAAGTCGGGCTTAAAAAGCCTGCACG
>JAITNT010000009.1 GCA_031290295.1 Clostridiales bacterium | reverse complement strand
CGGTCGGCGATATCTGCGATTTGTCTTATTGGGAGGCCGCCGTGTTCGGAATATACGGCTACGTGCCGAGCTTTGACGGTCTGCCTGCGCTCGCTTAAAAGCACATTGCGATAACGGTTTCGGTTCGCCGCCGCGCGTAAAAATCCCGCGCGCGCGGCGGCGTCGCCGAACAATACCTATAAGAGTTATTGAACATGTTGCGAAACTCTAATGTAATGTAATGTAAAGTAAAAGGATTTACCTATGTTAATTAAAAACGCATATATTGAAAACGACAAAAATCTATCCGATATATTGATAAAGGACGGCGTAATAAAAAAAATTGCGCGTTCGGTTCCGCAAGGCGGCGAGGAGGTTCTCGACCTCGGCGGAAAGCTGATGATTCCGCCCTATGTGGATTCGCATCTGCATTTGGACACTACCCATTCCGTAGATTATGCTCTTTCTAAGGGCACGCTTTGGAGCGGGATAGCCTGTTGGAACGAAACAAAAAAGAATTTAACGGTGTCTGATGTGCGGGAGCGCGCTCTGAGAGCCGTGCGCGCGGCGGTTAGCCGGGGCGTGCAGCATATCCGTACCCATATAGACGTTTGCGCCCCTAACACTACCGCTTTGGAGGCTATGCTCGACCTGAAGCGGGAGCTGCGGGATATTTGCAACATTCAGATTATCGCGTTTCCGCAGGAGGGCATTTTGAGCTTTAAGGACTGTAAGGCGCGGATCGAGAGCGCATTACGGGCGGGCGCGGACGGTATAGGCGGAATACCGCATTACGAGTACACCCGGGAATATTCCGTCGGATCGATGAATTATGTTATCGATTTGGCGGTTAGTACGGGCGCGCTTGTGGACGTTCATTGCGACGAAACGGACGACGATTCCTCGCGAGGACTGGAAACCTTGGCGGCGCGCGCTTTGGAGGCGGGCATCGGCGAACGCGTCGCGGCCAGTCATACCACCGCGATGCATTCGTATTCCGATGCGTACATGAACAGGCTTATGCGCGTGCTTATAAGGAGCGGAATAAATTTTGTCGCTAATCCGCTTATAAATATTCATTTACAGGGACGGTTTGACGGTTACCCAAAAAGGCGCGGCTTTACGCGCGTAAAGGAGCTTACGGAAGCGGGGTTGAACGTTTCGTTCGGGCAGGACGACGTAAAGGACCCGTGGTATCCCATGGGGAACGGCAACATGACGGACGTAATCCATATGGGCTTGCATATCGGACACATGACGACGTACGGCGAGATTTTGAATTCGTACAAATTCGCCACGCATAACGGCGCAAAAACGTTATGCCTTAAGGGCTACGGAATCGCGGAGGGTAATGCGGCGAGCTTTATCGTTATGGATGCGGAAAACTTTTTCGACGTCGTTTGCGATAAGCGCGAGGCGCTTTATTCATTTAACAAAGGCAAAATCATAGCGCGTACGGAAGCCGCGAAGCGTACGGTATATTTTTAGGGCGGCGGCGCGGTCATTACGGCGCTGCGGGGTTATGCCCGGCGTCTTAGAATAAGCCAGGCAAGAAGAAACGGAGGAATAAAAAAATGGACTTTAATATTATAACAGGTGAAATCAAAAAGCTGTCGGATAAGCTTTATCCGGACATGATTGTGTTTGCGCAAAAGCTTTTGCGCACCCCTAGCATAAGCGGAAACGAGAGCGGCATTGCCGACCTCGGGATCGCCGAGATGAACAAACTCGGCTACGACGAGGTTTTCAGAGACAGGCAAGGGAACATAATCGGAATCGTAAGGGGCGCCGAGGGCGGTCCCGTAATAATGTATAATTCGCATATGGATCACGTAAGCCCCGGCGATACGGCGAATTGGGAGGGTTACGACCCGTACGGCGGACTGATAGACGTTTGCTCGGTGGACACTGCCGACAAGACCCAAAAGGTTAAAGCCGAGTGTATGCACGGTAGAGCGGCATCCGACGTAAAGTGCGGAGAGGCGGTTCAGATTTATGCGGGCGGGGTTTTGGCGCTTCTAAAAAAAGCGGGAATAAAATTCAAGGGCAGCTTTATGTTCACCGGCGTAGTTCAGGAGGAGCCTGCCGAAATGGTCGGTATGATGCATCTGGTCAACGTAACCTTGCCCGAGCATAAGCTTACCTACGACGCCATGGTTTCCAGCGAGGCTACAAGCCTTAAATTGTATCTGGGACACCGCGGACGTATAGAAATGCTCGCTACGGTTACGGGAAGAACCTCGCACGGCTCCGCGCCGTGGTTGGGCATAAACGCCGTTTATAACGCTATTCCGCTGATTAGCAAGATTAAGGACGAGCTTTATCCCTCGCTGCCTAAGGATTGCGATCTCGGGCAGTCGTCGATCGCGCTGACGATTATAGACTGCTCGCCGGGGGCGTTGTCAATTGTGCCGGATAAATGCAGATTAAGTCTTGACCGCCGTATAATACCGGGCGAAACGACGGAACGCGCGCTCGCGCAAATCAAAACCCTGATTGAAGAAATCAAAAAGACCGACCCCGAATTTAAGGCGGAGGTAAGGATTAAGGGCGCCTCGGAGATTTCCTATACGGGCGTAAGCTACGACGTAGAAAAGGTAATGACGCCGTGGAAAATTTCCCCCGAGCACGCCTTTGTCAAGGCGGCGGCGTCCGCGCTAGAGGCGATCGGGCAAACCGTAAAATACGGCTATTGGGATTTCGGAACCGACGCGAGCAAGACCTGCGGAATTGACCGCAAGCCCACGATAGGGTATTCGCCTATGCAGGAGCAGTACGCGCA
>JAITNT010000128.1 GCA_031290295.1 Clostridiales bacterium | reverse complement strand
GTTACAGCCAAAACGCTGTTAAGCGTAGCGGTGACGACGGCGCCCGCCAAAACGGACTATTCCGTCGGCGAACGCTTAAGCACGCTCGGGCTAGTCGTGACGGCTTCCTATACCGGCGGCACGGCCGCCGTCGTCGCGGGCTGGACGGTAGACAAGACCGCCGATTTGACCGTTTCGGATACGACCGTTACGGTAAGCTATACCGAGGGCGAAAACGACAAAACCGCGACCTTTAATATCACCGTTACGGCGCGCACCCTGACGGGTATCGCAATAACGTCGCAACCGGCAAAAAAGAGCTATGTCGAGGGACAAGCGTTCGATAAAACCGGCATGACGGTCACCGCCTCTTACGGCGACGGCAGCTCGAAGCCCGTTACGGATTACCTTGTCGTTATAGGAACAAACGGCTCAAGCTCCTTCAGCTTGGGCGACACCGCCGTCATCGTAGGATACACGGAGGACGGAGGCTCGACATATTCGACGGCGGAGGTTACCGGAATAACCGTAGCGGCAAGGGCGCTTACGGGCTTGACCGTAAAGGCGCAGCCCGCGAAGACCGCCTACAAGACCGGCGAAAAATTTGAAAAAACCGGCATGACGGTAGAGGCGGTTTATAACGGCGGAATATTGACAAAACCAGTTACGGCTTATACCGTCGATAAGACCGGCGCGCTTACCGCCGCCGACAACAAGATAACGGTTTCGTATACGGAGGGCGACGTTACAAGGACCGCCGACGTAGCGATAACGGTAACGGCGCGCACGTTGACGGGCATTACGGTAACGGCGTTGCCGGGCAAAACGGTTTATACCGCGGGCGAATACTTTGACCGCCTGGGCGCGGTTATTACCGCGCATTATTCGGACAGCCCCGACGCGACCGTAATCGCATATACGGTCGATAAGACCGGGGCTTTGACCGCGGCCGATACGACGGTTACGGTAAGCTATACCGAGAACGGCGTTACCAAAACGGCGCAGATAACTATCACCGTCAACGCGGTCGCCGCCGGGTTGCCGCAAGAGGTGACCGACGTCATAACGGCGATCGGCGTCTTGCCCGATACGAGCCGGCTTACGATTATCGACAGATCCGCGGTAGAGTATATTAACGCGCTTTACGAGGCGTTAAGCCCGGCGAATAAGCTCCTTGTAAGCAACTATGCGGCGCTGCAGGCGGCTGTAGCAAAAATTGCGGAGCTTGAGGAGAACGGTACCGGCAAGCCTCCGTCGCAAACCGTTTATGAAATTTATTACCGGATTTACGAAGGGTCGTTTGACGACGTCTACTTCGGCGGCAATCCCGACGAATACGCCGCCGCCGACGGCAGAATTTATCTTGCGGACGCGTCCTCCGAGACCGCCGCCGCATCGGGTTATGAGTTTATCGGGTGGCGGGACGACGACACGTGGGAGACGGTTACGTATCTCGAAAATCTGACCGGCAATAAATACCTTTACGCCGTTTTTGAGCTTACGGAAAATATCGCCTTAAGGTTTATCGATAAGGTCGACGGCGAAACCGTTTTGTATGAAACGATCGTGAGTCGCGTGTACGGCTGGTATAATTTCTACGACAACGGCATAACGGAGAAAATTGCAAACGCGGCAAACCGGTTTGCCTACGCCTTTTACGACGCCTCGGACGACGGCGGCCGCGTCTACGATTACAACTTTTTCTATACGGAGGGGGTCGCCGTCAATATTTACGCGGCTTCCGCAGCCGCGCGCGAGGTAACCTTAACGCATGAATACGACTGGGAAATAAGCTTCGACTTTACGCCTCCGGACGGAGACTTATACGGCAACAGCTATAACGTCGGCACAAGCCTGAAGCTTCCCGTGGGCGCGCTGATTACCGTCAACGTCCTAAACGACGATATAACCGATATTTTGGTCGACGGGTTAAGCGCCGGAGCTGCGAGCTTCTATCAATTCGCGCTTGCCGCGGGAGAAGCTCCCGTCGCAATTTCCTTTGTAAAAACGGTAAGCACGGGCGCAAGGGTAATTTTTACCGCGGACTTTACTTCCTACGTGTATCGGGTCGTGCACGCGGCGTCCGACGGCTGGGACGGCTTGCTCACGGAAGGGCAATTAGACGATATTTACAATTACTCTATGGAATACTACTATGAATATGCCGTGACGTATACCGTAAACGGCGCGACCGCCCTGTCGTATGCCGAGCTTGCGTCTTATGAATTTGCCCACGGCGCGGGCGCCGCCACGGTCGTTACCGCGACGCGCGTATACAACGTATTTGAATTAGGGATATATTTTGCAAACGGTGATTATTCCGACTACTGGTTGAGCTGGCCGATATTCGGTAAATACACGGTTGCGAAGGCTATTGACGGCGACGGCTTAGCGCAAGCCGCTTTCGGTCTTACGCTGTATACCGACGCCGCGCGGACGATACCGTTTACCGAGAATATCGACACCCTCAAGCCGACGCGGGATTTGACGCTGTACGCGGCAAGGCGCGCGGCCTTTACGATATCCTTCAGCGCGGGCGGCGGCAGCGCGGCGGGTCCGATAAACATTCCCGCGGACAACGGGAATAATTACTACACGCTGAATCTGCCCGTTTCCGCTAAGGCGGGGCACGTCTTTATGGGCTGGTCTCTCGAGGACGGCGGCGCGGTTATAGACGGCTACATATACTGCGAGTACATACTCGTTAATTACAACCGCGACGTAACGCTTTACGCGGTTTGGCTGCAGCTTGCCGATGCGACCGGGTCGCCCTTGCTCGGCGTATGGGTCGCCTATGGCGGCGAGTATTTCTTAGAGTTCAGAGCGGACGGTACGGGCGGCTGGCAACAGTACGATTATACGGAGGAATTTTTCTATTTCCAAGACGACGACGATGTAAGCATAATCTTTTGGGGCGGCTATAATTATTCTTTGTATTTACCGTCGGCGCTTGACGGCGATACGCTGCTGTTCTTCGACGTAACCTTCGTCAAAACCGACGCCGCGCTCGTAGAGGTTACCGTGCACAACGACGACGGCGGCGTCGCCGTGCGCAGATACCTCGGCACGGCTCAGGTGAGCGATCTGTATACGCTCGGGCTGCAAAGCTACTACTATATTGGCAAAACACGTATCGACGACGCAAGGACGTTCTCGGAAATAGCCGTCGGCGGCAAGGTTACGCTTTGGGCGTACCCCGTATACAAAATAACGGGAGGCTACGGGGATATAAGATTTATCGACCTCGATACGCAGGGCGGAACGCTGCCCGAGGCGCTGCCCGAGTTTATTTCGATTATCGGCGGTTACGGCGCGTTCTTCCGGCACAGACTCGATATGTTTGCGCCCGAAAAGGCAGGAATGCTCTTTGCCGGGTGGTATACGGCGGCGGCGGGCGGCGATTTGATAGACAATATTTACAGTCTTACGTGGAGCGAATACGCAAGTATAAGCAAGCTTTATGCGAGATACGCGGACGGCGGCGCCGTCGATTATACCGGCTCGGCGTTTGCAGGAACGTGGAGCGCCGCGTATATCGACAACTTCGGCGATTACATTACGGTTACGTTCGTCCTTAACGCCGACGGAACGTACGCGTACGCCGAGTCGTGTAACGGAGAGCCGTATTACTCCGCCGCGGGCGCGTACAGGCTAAACGGCGCGGACATAAGCATCATAACGCTTGAAAACGTCGGCGATTATCTATATTTTATGAGTAAAAGCGACCTGACGCTTAACCTGATGTTTATAGACGACAACATACTTGTCGCCGCGGGAAACATCCTGATAAAGGGCGCAGTAAAGCCCGCCGACTATGAGGGCGAGGATATTGTCGGAACCTATAGGTATTATGTCGTTTCGGGCGATTACGAGCAGAGCATGCTGCTTGTTTTCAGCGGCAACGGCACGGTGGTTATCACGGCCGGCATGAAATACGACGGCGAAACCGAGACCGAGACCGAGACTGCGAACGGCTATTACCGCATAAGGGACGGCAGGGTTTGGATAATAAGCAACAGTATGGGCGTAGAGGATTTTACGGAATATATGTCCGCGCTTACAAGAGTCGGCGGCAACTACGGTGGCTTGCCCGTCCTGGGCACGTGGACGGCGGCGGACGCCGTAACCGCGTCGGTGTTTTCCTTGCTTATACTTGATTCGGACGGCGTTATCACCTTTATTTCACCCGACGGCGAGTACAAGACCCTGTATAACATATTAGGCGAAAACTATTACGCCGTTATACTCGACAATTTCGTATGCTACGCGACGTATACGGCGGGCGCGGTCGAAACGCTGACGATAACGGTGGACTTGGATTCGGATTCGCTCACACTTAACTACGTAAGAGCGGCGTAACCTTACGGGGGCAGGCGAGGTCAAACGCGACTTCGTCCGCCCCTTTGCTTTATAAAAAAACCGCGAATTAAAAAAATCCGCCTAAAAGTAATTGCATATTAGCGGATTTTAGGTTATAATTAACAGTACTTAAAGTGTAGGAGTATCCGTTTTTGCGGAATGCGGGACGCTTTTGAATAACAAGGAGATTAACAAACGAGACAATTATGCGTAAAAAGATAGTTAGTTTAGTGTTAGCGGCTTTATTCGCCGTCGGAATTTTTTCGGGTTGCGCCCTTATCGAAACGGATAACATTGCGAATTACGCCCAGCCGGTAGCGATTATCAAAATCGCCGCGACGGGCGACAAGCCGGCTTTGGAAAAAATTATTTACAAGTACAACCTTATTCAGGTTTTTAATCAGCAGGCGTCCTCGCTTATTCAGCAGGGGTATACCGTAGAGACGGCGATGGAATATTGCCTGAACAACCTTATCAACCGCGAGCTGCTTTTGAACGAGATTAACGGGTTTATCGTCAAGGGCGACATTATCGACCCGAACGCGGACGTTAACAAAAAACCCGTCAACGACCTTTGGAAAGAAATTTACACGTCGATTGACAGTCAGATTTTGACTATTATGCAACAGATAGCCGAGGAATTCGGAGAGGAGCCGCCGGTAACGCCGGGTACGGGTACCGCGCAGACTCCGACCTACGCCGTCAAAACCCCCCTTGTGACGGACGACGACGAGGAGACGGAGGACACGCGTTGGGTTCCCGGCGATACCGTTCCGGCGGCCGACGATTATTTGAGGCTGGAGGCGCTCCGCAAGTTCGCTAATTATATGCTTACGTCGGTTGAGGAAAGCTTCTTAACGCCCGCGCAAAAGACCGCCTACAATGCGGACAAGGCCTTGATTAAGTCGTACGACGGCAAGAAGCCCGCGGACATCCGTCCGCTGTATTCCGAATTGCAGGACATGTGGCTTGTGGGCTATCTGTTCTTTGACGGCTCGTACGACAGTCTGAAGGTAGAGCGTCTCGAGAAGTTTATAGTGGGCAAAATCGAGGTTGCCGACGCCGACGTTTCCGATAAATACGAGGAAAAGCTGGCTACGCAGAGGAACACCTACGACGAGGATCTCGCGGCCTATAAGACGGCGCTTGACGGCACCACGGATATCGTTCTTTATCACAAGCCCGTCGAGCAATTTTATGTAAAGCACATTTTAATTCCTTTCTCGGAGGCGCAGACCGCACAGCTTAACGCGTGGAAGGCTAACGAGAAAATGACGCAGACGCAAATTACCGACGCGCGCAACGCGCTCGCGCTCGAAATCAAAACCTATGAGCACAGAGACGGCTACGATTATACCGCGGGCGGACAAAGGAGCGTGGGCGAGGTTTTTGCCGAGGTCAAGGGCGCGCTTAGCTCGTACGCGGGCACCTCGAGGGCGGAAAGCATATTCGAGGATTTAATTTTTAAGTATAATACCGACCCGGGAATTTTCAACAACGCCAAGGGTTACGGACTCAGACGCAACGACACCTCGAGCTATATGCAGGAATTTACCGACGCCGCTTACGAGCTTTACGATTCCTATATCGACGGCGACATCAAGCTGGGCGCGGTTTACGGCAAGCCCGTTATAACCGATTACGGCGTGCATATCATGATGCTTTCGAGCGTGTTGGAGACGGGTACGGTTAACCTCGGCGACGCGACCTCGGTCAACCCTATTCTTGTATTTTACAAGGACGAAAACGGCGTATCGCAAACCCGCTTCGAGACGTATTACGACCTTATCAAGGCGGAAATAAAAACCGAACGCGAAACGGATGCTTTTAATAACTATCAGGCGGATCTGCTGCAAAAGCTGCGCAACGACTTGTCGACGGACATTCAGACCTTCCCCAAGCGTTATGCGGACGTCATAAAGGCGGCTAACGGCTAATCGCCGGGGCTGTTTCGCGATAACAAAGGGTATAGCGGAGTCGGTTTTCGGATAGAAAATCGGCTCTTTTACTAAAAAGCACGGCAAACAAAGAGGAGGACGGCGATCGACATGCTCAGCAAAAAAGCGCGCACAATCAAGGAATACGCCGCCGGAGAACAGCCCGGCGCCGGTTATATCAAGCTCAACACAAACGAAAACCCATACCCGCCAGGGCAAAAAACCGCCGAGGTCTTGCGCGGCTTCGACGCGGCTTCGTTGCGCCTGTATCCCGACCCCGACTGCCGCGGGCTGAAGGAGGCCTTTGCCCGCCTTAACGAAGTGACCCCGGGGAATATTTTTGTCGGGAACGGCAGCGACGAGGTGCTTGCCTTTTGCTTCCCCGCCTTTTATGAAAAGGACGGCGCGCCCCTGCTTATGCCCGACGTCTCGTATTCGTTTTATCCCGTTTTTTGCAACCTTTTCGATATACCGTACCGCCGGACACCGGTAAAAGCGGACTTCACGATCGACCCCGCCGACTACGGGCGCGACGGAGGGCAGGGGGTTGTTTTTGCCGACCCGAACGCGCCGACCGCGCTTGGACTGGGGTTGCGGGGCATAGAGGCGATACTTGAGGAATTTGAGGACAAGGTTGTAATAG
>JAITNT010000060.1 GCA_031290295.1 Clostridiales bacterium | reverse complement strand
TGCCTTCCTCGCTTTCCGCGGATATATTGCCGTTCATAAGATTGACGATACTTTTGCAGATAGCCAACCCCAGCCCCGTGCCGCCGTACCGCCGTGAAATACTGCCGTCGCCCTGTTCAAACGGAACAAAAAGCTTGGCGAGGTTTTCCCGGGATATGCCTATGCCGTGGTCGATAACCTCAAATTTTAGGGTCGCATTTTTTTCGCCCGCGCTAATCTTGCTTATGTTCAAAAGTATATCGGAATTTTCGGGTGAAAATTTGACGGCGTTGGTAAGCAGATTAATTATAACCTGCGAAAGCCGCATACTGTCGCCGACGTAATATTTTTCTACGTCCTTGTCTATGCTTATTTGAAAATTCTGCTGTCTTTCCTCGGCTTTTGCCGTTATCAGATTGCATACGTCTATGAGCATTTTTTCGAGGTCGAACTTCTCGTTAGAAAGCTCGAACTTGGCGGCCTCTATATTCGACATATCGAGAATGTCGTTAATTATCGAGAGAAGCTGCTTGGATGAGCTGTTGATTTTTTCGATACAGCGCTTGACCTTTTCCTGATCGGAGGAGGTACCCGCGATATGCGCCATGCCGATTATCGCGTTCATAGGCGTGCGGATCTCGTGGCTCATGCGCGATAAAAAGTCGCGCTTAGCGTTGTTGGCGCGCTCGGAGTTAAGCGTCGCCAGCTCTAATTCCTTGATGTACTTTTCGACCCTTTCACGGGACATACGGGCGTCGGTAACGTCGGTAGAATGCCGCATATGGACGACGCGTCCGTCGTGCCAATCGATAAATGTATCCGTGCGTGAATAAGTATGGTTATTTTGAGGATTCTTGCCCTCGGCGACTATAGCCTTAGACGGATTTTTTTTGAGCTCGGGGCAAGGGCAGTCCGGACAAGGCGCGGTAGTCTGTCCGAGAAGCTTCCAGCAGGTTTCGCCGCGCGGGTCGGCAACACCGTAGATTGACCTAAGCTTGCGGTTAACGTACAACAGCTCGTACGTGTCCGGATCGGAAACATAAATCGGCGTGTCAAGGCTGTCTAAAATATTATAAAGCGTTTCTTTGTTAGCTTTGTTCTGCATTATGCTCCCCTTTAGAGGCAGATTATACGATTTCGTAAAAAACCATATAAAACCCTAATATAGTAAGCATATTATATCACAACATGAGCCGATTGTACTGCTAAAATGGAATATTTTTCTGCGGGATTGTAGTTATTATAAAAATAATATTTTTTATAAGTTACGCTTAATATATTGCTAAAATTTTTGAAATATTGTATATTTTAATTGTAAAATAAGTGCGTACGAGGTATAGGCATGAAGAAGCTTTTACAGAAACTGGATATAAAGATAGTAATAATCTGCGTCGCCGCGGTTGTGCTTATCTCGGCTTCGGTTTTTTTCGCGTTGTATTTTACGACATACAATACCGTGACGTCTGAAATAAAAGAACGCGCAGGCCGCGCCGCAGGCGAATTTCAAACATACTTAGCCGAGAACGCGGAGGCTTTCGAGAGGATTTCGCCCGCGTCGGGTACTAACGGCGACTACCAAAGCATTCGGCACGAGATGTACCATATTCGCGGGCTTGCGGACCTGGAGCAACTCTTTGCGTTCAAAAAAGACGGCGACGGATATATTTATGCGGTAGACGCATCGAACCCCGACGCATCCGGTTTTAAGACGGTAGGCGCGGAGGTAGAAGCGGATTACGCGGAGTATCTTGCTTCGGCGTTCGGCGGCGACACCGTATCGGCGGATAGAATCAATAAAAACGGTCTTTACACGGTTTTTGTTCCGCTTAAAAATGCGGACGGCGATATAATAGGCGCGGCGGCGCTTGTGTTCGGCGCGCAAAATATCCGTACGGCGTACGTCAATATCATGATTTACGGCGTTATCAGTCTGGCGCTTATTGCCGCCGTGCTCGGTTTCGCGGCGTATCTTGTGATTAACAAAACGGCGGACCCGTTTTTTAAGAGGCTCGCATACACCGATTATCTTACGGGTCTGGGTAACCGCACCGCCTTCGAGGAGGATATCAAGGCGATAAATCTTGACCCGTCGCACCCGACGGAATTTATCGCCGCAATGTTCGACCTGAATAATCTAAAGGAAATTAACGATAAGCAGGGGCATAGCGCGGGCGACAGATACCTGCGACTTTTTGCCGAAATGATGGACAAGAGCTTTTCTGTTAACGGTTCGGTTTACCGCATCGGCGGCGACGAATTCACTATTATATTCCGTCACGCCGATATGAAGCGCGCCGAAGCCGACGTTGCGGCTATGTATAAAAAATTTACCGAGGAGAACCCGCTGTTCACGTTCGCGGTAGGGCTTACGCTTTATTCGAGGTCAAGCGACCGCAGCATTCAGGACGCTTTCGGACGCGCGGACGCTTTGATGTACGAGGACAAACGGCGCGTTAAAAGCGGCGTAAAAACGGACGCGGGTTGAAAGCCGACCAAACGTGAATGCGCGCAAGAGAGCCGACCAAACGCGAATGCGCGCTCGCTGCGCCGCCTTAGCGGCGGCTTCGTATCGCTTAATCGCATTCGGGCGGACTTTTGCCGCCCATACGCGAATGCGCGCTCGCTGCGCCTGCGGCTACGTCTCGCTTTTTCGCATTCGGGCGGACTTCAACGGCATAGTCTTATCCGGGTTATTACTGCATACTCGTATTGTTCGGTTAAAAGCCGTCATTGTCATTGCGAACGAGGCGAAGCCGAAGTGTGGCAATCCAGTTTTAACTTGTCCGCTTTTCTCATTCCGCATTACCGTGTACAGCAGGCGGTTTCCGGATTGCCGCGTCGCTTTCAGCTCCCCGCTAAGTACGGACACGGTTTGTTTACACGTATCCCATGCAATTAAAACAAGCCCGTTATGCCGTCGCCCCCTAACCGCGGCGCTTGTTTTTCGCTTTCTTTTGCGGGGCGCGGAGGTTAAGCGGATTTCGGGAGCGTGTAATGAGCATATTTATCATGATGTAGACGCTGTTGCTGGCTTGAATTATAATGAAGAAGAACATGAAGTCCATTGCGGTAAGCGTGGATATATCGATAGCGAACATCGCGAACAGCGCGCTTAACGCGGGGATTCCCGACAATGCAAAAATCAAAATTATCATCGCGGTCATGCTTACGAAAATAGGCGTGGTTATTTTTGTAAACGGCAGGCACATTCTGAACAGCATTAACACGCCGGCGCAGGTTATACTCAGCACCAGAAGCGTCGCCAACTCGTTTGCGCCCGTAAGGTCGGGCGGCGTTCTTCCCGCTACGGCGAAATAGATAAGCACCGCGGTCGCGTTAAGCAGCAGCGTTAAGGCGGCGGGGGTTGCGTTAAGGAACAGATTGACTATAAATTTACCCTCCAGACGTTTGGTGTTAGGCTGCAGGGCAAGGAAGAAGGACGGCCCGCCGATAACTAAAATTTCCAAAATCATCATGTGATTAGTCTGCAGAGGATAAGTCGTGATGTTGAGCACGGATCCGAGCGACAGTATCAAAACCGTGAAAGCGATCGTGAAGATAGTTTTCATCAAATAAAGCGCGGAGGACTTTTGGATATTGTTGATTACGCGCCGACCCTCGCTGACTACCTGCGGCATAGACGCGAATGAGTTATTCATGAGCACCAGCTGACTGACCTTGCGCGCCGCCTCCGAGCCCTCCGCCATAGCTATCGCGCAGTCCGCCTCCCTAAGGGCGAGAATGTCGTTAACGCCGTCGCCCGTCATAGCTACGGTATGCCCCTGCGCTTTCATGGCCTTGACGAGAGCGGCCTTTTGCTCGGGGGTCACTCTGCCGTAAACGATATACTTGTCCGCTATAGCGATTACCTCGGGGATAGAAAGACCCTCCAGACTGACGTAACGCTCCGCGCCCGCTACGCCCACGCGGGCGGCTATTTCGGAAACGGTCACCGGATTATCGCCGCTGATTATGCGTATATTGACGTTGTTTTCCACGAACCACCTGATAGTTTGGGGTGCGTCGGGACGAATGTTGTCCTCTATAAGCAGCAGCAGGGCGGGCGCCATATCGGGCGGCAGCTCGCCGTCCTTAGATATGGCTCGCGCGCTTCTTGCGAGCATCAGCACGCGCAAGCCCTGCGCGCTGTAGCGGTCGATTCTTTTGGCAAGCTCTCGGTCAAGCCCGTGTATCATGAATTCCGGCGCGCCGAGCGCGAAGGTGCCTATCTCATGGAACATGACCGCGCTGTATTTGCGCGCCGACGAAAAAGGCAGTATTCTGACCGCCTTGTAGGTGTTGTTGTGCGGATACAACGCGCCTATCGCGTGGGCGGTTTGATTGTTGTCAAGAGTCGCCGCCTGATAGGAGCCGATAAGCTCGCCTAGATCGTACCGCATACCGGACAGCTTGATTACTTCCTTTACGCGCATAGAGCCGTCCGTAATCGTGCCCGTTTTGTCAAGGCACAGCGTGTCCACGCGCGCCAGCATTTCTATACAGTACATTTCCTGTATGAGCGCCTTATGCCGCGCAAGCCGCCCCTGAGAAACATAAAGGGCTACCGAGGTAAGCAGAAACATTCCGGACGGTATCATGCCGACCATAGAGCCCGCGGTAGCCACGAACGCGGATTCCACGGGGTCGGCGACCGCCCCGCCTGCGGAGCGGAGATAGCTTGTGGCAAAGGTAGCCGCCCCCAGCGGAATAATAATGAAGCCGATGACCTTTATGATATTGCGCATGGATTTCAAAAGCGGGGAAACGGGCTTCTTGTATTTTTTGGCTTGAATGGTGAGCTGCGCGACGTAGTTGTCGGCGTTTATATGCTCTACCCGCGCGTACGCCTTGCCCGATGAAATAAAGCTGCCTCCGAGCAGAATGTCGCCCGGGCCTTTTTTTACGGATACGGATTCGCCCGTGAGCAACGATTCGTTGACCTCTACGGAGCCGTTCAGCACCTTGCAATCGCAGCTTACCTGCTTGCCGTAATCGATGATAAGTATGTCGTCGAGCGCGATTTCGGATATAGGGATCGCTTGCTCCCTGCCGCTGCGGATTACGAGCGCTTTGGGGGCGGTGACAAGCGACAGCTTTTCCACGGCGAGCTTGGCGCGTATCTCCTGGAACGTGCCGATAAAAAGATTTATAAGCGCGATAGCGACAAAAAGCATTTGCTCGAATTTGGCGAACGCTATCATTATAGCGGCGAGCGCTAATATCAGCATATTAAAGAACGTGAACACGTTCGCGAGAATTATTACGGGTACGGATTTTGAGGCGGCAATTTTACGGTTGTTTATAAGACCGCTCGCGGTACGCTCCTCGAGCTGATAACCGTTAAGCCCCTCGGCTATACCGGGGTTATAACGCGTAATCTCGATTTGCTCGTT
>JAITNT010000049.1 GCA_031290295.1 Clostridiales bacterium | reverse complement strand
CAATCCGACCGTGTACGAGATGCTGCGTAACGGCGGCTTGATTACCGATTTGGCAGATATCTTCTACGACTTAAACGACGAGCTTCAGCAGATGTATCTCGAGGAGTATTATTCCACTCTGCAAACCTGCATGGTAGAGGGTAGCCTTTACGCCTTGCCCTCGCCCTCGAATCCGTATGAATTTGCCAAAAAAATATATATCCGCAAGGACTGGCTGGCTCTTTGCGGTAAGGAAGTCCCCGCTACATACGAGCAGCTTATCGACGTCGCCAAGGCATTCAAGACCAACGCCGCCGCGATAGCCGCCGTTACGTCTAATGTGAGCGAAAGCCAGATAGTTCCCATAGGTATTCACAAGGATTTGGCGTATGTAGACAATTACGGACCGACGGGGTTGTTCGAGCTGTTCGGCGCGCAGGTCGGAGCCTATCTTCCCGAGGGAGATACTCTTACCGCCGCTAATACAAGCGCAAACATGAAGGCGGGGCTTGCCGCCGTCACACAAATGTACGCTGACGGTCTTATTGCAAGAGAGTTTTATACAAAGTCGTCCGCAAACATCGCGACCGACGTTATAGCGGGCAAGGTAGGGATAATCTTCGGCGACTGGTGGATTCCGGAATATCCTTTGGGAATGTCGGTGATAAACGCGGGAACGCCTACGGCGGACTGGGTAGGAATAGATTTGGTAGGCCCTAACGGCGGTACGGCTTTGCCTATCGTGAAGCCGATAAGCGTGTCCACCTATAATATGGTGTCAAAAACTACCGCGCACCCCGAGGCGGTAGCCAGACTCCTTAACCTGTTTTACGACGTGTATTACAATGACGACGCGCTTCGGCTTTACGGTGATAAATCCACCGCGGCGGGCGGCTTCTTCCACAATTGGATACCGATCAAGGTCTGGAATTCGAGCGCGTCGATACAGGAGCATAAACGCGTCATGTCGGTGTTCGACGACCTTTTCGAGGCGGGTTACCGCGTACCTAATCTTTCCGTCGCGCTTACGGACGCCAACGTCGCGGCGGTCGAACAGCACGCCGAATACGGTGAAATCTTCAACCGCCTCAAGGCCAGAGAAAAAGCCCTGCATTTTATAAAAGGCTATCCGTATTTTCAATCGCAGCAGTTCGGCGTAGAGGTCAAGAATATGACGGCGGTCGCTAAAGCGGGCTTTGGCATTTTTGAAGAAATGATAGCGTATAACGGCGGTTATGCGTACGTCGCCGCGCTTTCGTCGGGAGAAAAGACAGCCAAGTATAATATGTTTTACGGTACGGCGACTAAGACCATGCAGTCTAAGGGAGAATATCTCAACACCATGCTGGTCACGTATTTCTCCAAGGTTATCGTCGGAGAGGAAAGCATAAGTAAGTGGGACGGTTTTGTGAACGATTATAACAAAAACGGCGGAACGAAAATATTGCAAGAGGTCGCCGCGTGGTATGCCGGTCAGCCTAAGCTGAGTTAGTTTAAGAGGAGACGCTATGTCGCTGCAAAGAACCGATGATTTTAATACGGGCTTTCTTCCTAAACGCAAGAAAAAGCGCTTTAGCTTGCTGAAATTAAAGCAAGAGGGAGTGCTGCACCTAATGGCGGCGCCGGGGACGGTACTATTGATATTGTTTGTCCTGTTTCCTATCGTCGGAATCTATATCTCCTTCGCGGCGTACCGTCCGTTGCCGGGAACGGGCTTCTTCGATTCCTTGTTTCAGGCGCAGTTTGTCGGCTTCTATTACTTCGCGGATATATTTGCCAGACCGGATTTCATTCAGGTGCTGTTCAATACCGTGTTAATAGCGGTAATCAAAATAATTCTGCAAACGGTATTCGGGATTCTGCTCGCGTTGCTTCTCAACGAGGTTATGCAGTCCTCGCTCAAAAGGGTTTATCAGACGGCGTACTTTTTACCGTTCTTCCTCTCGTGGGCGTTGCTGGGCACGATTATCACCGAAATGCTTTCGATTGACGGCGTGATAAACTCGATATTTAATACGGACGTGAGCTTCCTTGCTAGCAACAAGTATTTCCGCTCTATTCTGATTATCACCGATTTATGGAAAAACGCCGGATATCAGGCGGTATATTTTTTGGCGGCTATCACGTGTATAGATTCCACACAGTACGAGGCCGCGAGCATCGACGGCGCTAATAAGCTGAAGCAGTGCAGGCACGTCACGATACCGGGCATTATGCCCATAATTATACTTGTAAGCGTACTGAATATCGGCAATATTATGAATGCCGGCTTCGAGCAGGTTCTTGTCATGTATAATCCGCTCGTATACGCAACCGGTGATATAATCGACACTATGGCATACCGGATAGGTTTTTTGACGCCGAGCATAGACCAGTTTTCGATAGGGACGGCGATAGGGTTGTTTAAGTCCTCTATCGGATGCGTGCTGTTCGTAATATCCTATTTGTTCGCCGCCAAAAAATTGAACTACAGCATAATGTAACGCCCCCGGGCTAACGGAATAAGTAATTTAAGCAGAGGAGGAAAAATGCATTTGAACGAAACAACGGCTATACGCGCTATTAAGCCCGCGTGGCTAAAAACGTCGGTTTCAAGGAAAGTATTTGTTTTATTAAACAATATCTTTCTCTTGGC
This sequence comes from Clostridiales bacterium, assembly GCA_031290295.1. Lineage (GTDB taxonomy): Bacteria > Bacillota > Clostridia > Christensenellales > DUVY01 > JAITNT01. The sequence continues at coordinate 1,641 of JAITNT010000049.1, read as the reverse complement.
GCTTGCGGTTTTGTGCGTATTTCCGTTTGTGAATTTACTTGCGGTAAGCCTGAGCGAAAGCAACGCGGTCGCCTCCGGCATAGTTACATTTTTCCCTGTGGACTTCACCTTGAACGCTTACGAGTATTTGCTGAATAAAATCTCGTTCTTTAACGCTTTCGGAATGTCCGTATTAAGAGTCGTTCTGGGGACGGTGATTTCGCTGGCGGTAATGATATTGCTTGCTTATCCGCTCTCGCTGGCTAAGGGCAAATTCCATGGCAGAAAGTTTTATGTCTCGATTTGTATAATTTCGATGTTTTTCTCGGGCGGGTTAATCCCGACGTTCGTAGTCGTTAAATCTCTGGGGCTGTACAACAGTATCTTTGCGCTGATATTACCGACCGCGATGAACTGTTGGGAGATGGTACTGCTGATAAACTTCTTCAGGCGTGTACCCGTAGAGCTTACCGAATACGCGTCTATAGAGGGCGCGGGGCATTTCGTAATTATGTCGCGCGTCGTGCTGCCGCTGTCCTTATCCGCGTTGGCTACGGTGATACTCTTTACCGCGGTAGGGCATTGGAACGCGTGGTTTGACGGATATATTTACATGAGCTCCGAAAAATATCCGTTGCAAACCTACATTTACAATCTGCTGGACACGCTCAAAACCCTGCAGAGCAACAACAACAAAACGCCCGAGGATTTAGCGCTGCTTGCCACGCTCGGCGACTCTACGGTGCGTTCGGCACAGGTCTTTATAGCGATGGTGCCTATTATGTTGGTGTATCCGTTCGCCCAAAAGTACTTTGTAAAGGGCTTGCTTTTGGGCTCCGTAAAAGAATAGTTTTTTTGAAAAAAGGAGAAAACGGCTATGATTAGAAAATTTGGTAAGAAAGCGATAGCAACGGTCTTGTGCGTCGCGTGTTGTCTTGCCGCCGCGGCGTGCGGCACGGCGACTCCTGGCGACGGCATTACATATGTGCCCGCCGACGCGTTGGATGTTCCGCAGCCGCTTCAGATAATTCCCGGCACGGCTATAGGGGAATGGCCCGCCGCGCCCGAAATACCTGCGCCAAACCCAGCGATCGCGCCATATGCTTCGGCGGTCGGATGTAAGGACGGCGCGTATTCCTTGCAGGCGGACACAAACGCCGGCGCGGTGACAAGCCTGACCGTAAGTTACGGCGACGATTCCGAGTTAAAAACGTGGGACTACTTCTATATCGACGTCGCTAACTGGCAGAGCGAGTATTCGTTTTTCTCCTTTAAGTTCGATAACATAGCAGGGGCGAAGCAGATAACGGTCGCGGTATTTTACGATGAAATGTATACCGACGGCGCGCCGCTCGTTCCGGTACTGCTCGATACCTTTATGAAATCCGCCGAGAATTATTATATCGATATTTCGGGTTTTGTGACTATCAATTCTTCGTACCGTTTGACGGATGACGCATTAGCGGCGCAAAATATTATCAGAATTTTCTTTTTTGCGGACTCTAATCCCGCTCAAAATTCCGACGTATCCGCGGGCGGCTTCGATATGTCGGTATCCTTCGGTAAAACGCATCCTCAACAGACGCGGCGCGAGGGCGAGCCTATTAAGAGCGCCAGCCCTAACGGCTCCGCTTATTATACTCTCGGCACAAACGCCGACGG
>JAITNT010000184.1 GCA_031290295.1 Clostridiales bacterium | reverse complement strand
TTCTTAGCCGCTTTTTCCTTTTGGGCGGCAAGATTTTTGGCGATGTCCGCGCGGTAATCTGCAAGCGTATCGAACTCGCTTACATCCTTTGCGAACTCGTCGTTAAGCTCGGGCAATTGCTTGATTGAAATTCCGTGAACCTTAACGGCAAAAACAGCCTCTTTCCCTGCAAGCTCCGCCGCGTGATAATCCCCGGGAAACGTTACCTTAACGTCCTTTTCTCCGCCTATCTCAACGCCGACCAGCTGTTCTTCAAAGCCCGGAATAAACGAACCCGAACCGATTTCCAACTCCTGATGCTCCGCGGTGCCGCCGTCAAATTTGACGCCGTCAACCGAACCGCTGTAATCGATGTCGGCAAAATCGCCGTTTTGAACGGCGCGCTCCTCTACGGGAATCTTGCGGCTCGCGCGCTCTAACGCATGGTTAACCTCACGTTCGATTTCGTCGGGCGTGACCTTAGCTGACGCCTTAGGGATTTTCAGCCCCTTATACGCGCCGAGCTTAACCTCGGGACGAACGGTAACCTTAGCGGAAAAAACCGCGCCGGTATCCTTATCCACGCTTTTAACGTCAACGTCGGGTCTGTCCACGGGGTCGATTTTTTCTTTTTCCAAAATTTCGCCGTAGTATTGTGAAAAGGCGATGTTAAACGCCTCGTCATAAAACACTCCCGCCCCGTAGTTTTTCTCTAATATTTTTCTGGGAACCTTGCCTTTTCTGAACCCCGGCAAGGCATATTTATTCTTATCGTGGTCGTAAGCGTGTTGAACGGCAGCTTCCCATTCCCCCGCGTCAAGCGTAATTTCCAAGCTGACCTCATTGTTTTCGCGTGAAACTGTATATTCCATAATTCCTCCGATGGATAATTGTACGAATAAATATTATAACAAAGGTTCGTTCGCCTGTCAAGAAAACGCTTTAAGAAATACTGCCCGCGCCCAAGATTTTTTACCCGCTAAGCCGTCCAAATGCGAATGCGCGCTCGCGAAGCCGCCCTCTGCGGGCGGCTTCGTCTCGCTTTATCGCATTCAGGCGGACTTTTGCCGCCCAGACGCGAATGCGCGCTGCGCTTCGGCGCTACCGCCTTGCTTGCTTAATCCGATTCAGTCGGACTTCAACGGCATAGTCTTATCCGGGTTATTACGGTTTACTCGTATTGTACGGTTAATAGCCGCCATTGTCATTGCGAGGAGCTTTAGCGACGTGGCAATCCAGTTTTAACCTATCCTCTTCCCCCTCTTCGCCGCTTACCAATCATTCTCTTGCCCTCTTTCCATGCGGGCGACCGCACAGGGTCGCCCATACTAGGACAACCGCTGTTCGTACACCCGCACCCCTTACAATCAAAATCTCTCCGTCATTGCGAGGAGCGTAAGCGACGTGGCAATCCAGTTTTAACCTATCCTCTCCCCCCTCTTCGCCGCTTACCAATCATTCTCTTGTCCTCTTTCCATGCGGGCGACCGCACAGGGTCGCCCCTACAAAAAACCCGCCCTCTTCCCCCTCCTCCCGCCCCTACCTTCCCCTTTGCTTTCTACTCCTTCCTGCTCTTGATTTTAGCGTACAACTCCTTAAACTGTTCCTCGCTTACGTTAGCGCGAATATCGTCGTTGTTCAGGAATTCATACAACGCGTCCTCCTTGCCTAGGCCGTCCAGATAATCGGCGATGTACCGATAAGCCTCGGCGGCGGCGGCTTTTTGGCGGTCGGCGTCAACCGCCGCCTTGCTTCTTTCCGACAAAAGCTCATATTCTCCCTTGGCAAGCCTCTGCTCGTCCAGCCTGCGGTCGGCTTCGTATTGCGCCTCTTTTTCCGCGATAGAATTGTTGTATTTAAGCGCTTCGAGCGCCTTTTCGTCGCGCGCTTCCCGCAGCCCGCTGATTTCCAAAGCGAGCTTAGCCGCGTAACTGATATCGAACTCCGCCAAAGCCTTAGCTTTTTTTGCCGTCATAGCGTTAATATCGTCGTCGATACGGCGCAACTCCTTATCGTACTCGGTATTTCCCTCCGATAACTCCCGTATTTTGTCGGTTTCCAGCCCGTAAAGCTGATTACTCACTATCGAGGAACGCGCCAGCCCGCGTTTCAACGCCTCGTTAGAGGTGCTCTCCTTAGCCGCGGCATAAAGCTCCCCAAGCTGCAGCTCCCGCTTTTTTGCGGACTCCGCGAGCGCGTCCTTAGACTTGCCGAGGTTCGCCGTATTGTTATCCGCGTCCTCGGTAATAGCGGCCCTTCCGGACATATAGTAGTCCGCGAGCTTATTCGCCGCAAGACTCGCAAGGTCGTCGTCTCCGGGCGCGGCGGGGTTGATTCTTTCCAGCCCCTGCGATTTCGGCAACTCAACGTCCTCCTGCGGCAGCCTGTATTTTCTGCCGATATTATCAAGGTCGTCCTTGATGCTTTTCTTTGCCGCATAAGCTCTTGCGCCCGTTGCTGCCGTCTGTGCGCTTGTGTTTGTAGTCATATAAATTCCCCCTATAATTTTTGCGTCGTTCAACCTGCCGAACAGTCTGTAAAGCTCATTCCGTCCCGCCGTCCGCCCGCGTTTTAATTTGTCCGTATTCCGCATTTTAGTCCCTTCTTATCAGGAAATTCCGCGCCCGATAACCAGTATCTGCGCTTCGCCGACGTTATCCGCGTACGGCTCGGACGAACGGATAACCACCCGGCCGTTGCCGTTCGCGCTTTGCGCGACGCCGCGCACCGCAACGGTAAGCTCCGTCCCTCCGGCCTCATAGCTCCTTTCGTGCTCCGCGCTCCCGCAACGCGCCAGCACGGTTCTGCCCGCGCCCGCGGTTTTGAACCGTATATTTATAAGAATAATAATTTCCTCGGACTTGCTCCCGGTAAAATCGCATTCCGCGTATATTCCCGAGCCGTCCGCTTCCCACCGGGGTTCAAAAAACAGTATATTCCGTTCTCCCTCCCTTCCTCTTGCCAAAAAGCTCATTCTTTTTTCAAGCTCGGCACACTTGGCGTATGCAGCCTTGCCGTAATCTATCATACTTCCTCCTCACCCAAAAACCCGTAATCCGTCATATACCTCCGCCGCTTAACGCAAGCTTCAGCATAGGATGACTGATGTAACAGTCCGGCTCATAACAATCGAAGCTTACCGACACGAGCCGTCCTCCGACGTTGCAATGCACTCGCTGAACGCCGCCCGCGCCCTTAACCGCGAAGCTCTCCGTCCTTTCGTCCGTCCGCACCGTAACCGTGCAGTCGGTGCGGCTGACAAGATGTATTTCCCTGACCGCCTTGTATTTGTCCGGATTAGAGAGGTCGGACATCGGCGAGGTCCAGTTCTTAGGAAGCGCCGTACCGTCCGCCCTGCCGTCCGAATTAAGGAAGAACATTCTGCCGTCGGTATTCTTTGCCGCAAGCGCCAAAAGAAAGTAGTGCCTGTCGTTTTCATACTGCAAAAGGCCGCAGATATCGAAGCCCCGCGTAAGCGTGAAGCCGCCGCTTCTCACGTCGTATTCGAGCAGCGTATTATTGACGCAGCCGCCCGCCTCGTCCAGAATTTCGTTGCCGTCCTTGTAGTCGAAGCCGCAAGCCAGCCAGTAGCGTCCGTTATAGTATGCGCCGTGCGAATCGCCTAAGCTCATGCGCTCCGAAATTTCCGAAAGTATACTCGAGCAATTAAGCCCGTCAAAGATATATACTCCGTCCGTCGCGGCAAAGATTATCAGCTCTCCGCAAACGGCGACCGTGCTCGGAAATATCCGTCCGCCCGAGGTAAAAACATGCGTCACCGAGAATTGCGATTGGTCGCCGTACCCGCTGATTCTGCTTATCCCGTAGTCGCGGAAAACATAAACGTAGTCAAAAAAGCTCACCACCCTGCGCACCGCGCCCCGTCCGTCCGCAAGCTCGATGAACCCCGCCTCCGTGCCGCTCACGCTCCAGTTAGTAGGGTCGAGGTCGTCCGAGAACAAAACCGCGTACGGGTCGTCGCCTACTACCGCAAAAAGTCTTTCGGCGTGAATATCGGCGGAAAGCATGCAGGGCGAGTTAATTACGCCGTAATAGCCCTCGCCGTTATAGACGCGCATTTGCTCGCCGCGCGCCGATATAAGCAGAACGTCCTCGGAATTAAGCCGGTAATTAATCGCCGTCGGCTCGGTAGCGAAATGTATTCCCAGATTGACAAAAGCAAAAGCCGTTCCCGTCGTCCTGTAGGCATAAACGTACCCGTCGGCGGCCCACGCCACAATTTCGTCCGCGCGCTGATTATGAACGGGGTGCATACGCTTATAATGCCAAATCCCGCGTATCCTCTGCCCCAGCGGCGGCAAGCCCGCGGCGCCGTCGATAGCGGGCATTCCTACCCTTTTGAAGCCGGAGCCGTCGCGCAGCGCGCCGTCCGAAAGCCTGAAGTTATAGGACTTAGCGGCGTACGCGTACGGCAGTCTGTTCTCGTCGGCGGCGGAATAAACGCCGCCCGAAAAGCCCGGAATATCGACAAGCATATGCGATACCCTCTTCGAGGGCATATTTACGGGCGCTATCATGTCCACCTCCGCCCGGGAAGCTTCACGCCGTTTCTCGGCCTTGCCGCCGACATAACCGCGGCGCGGTAGCGCGCGTCCCAAATACCCGCGTCCTCGTACAGCCCGTTAATCAGGCAGTATTCCGCCGCCGTCCCGTACGCAAGCAGACTTACGTCCACCCGGGCGTCCGTATAATCAAGCTCGTCCTCATACCCCGCCTCGTCGGGCAGATAAGCGTAGGTCACGACTATCCGTCCCGTCTCCGTCGCCAGGCAATCGGGTCTTATGGCGTACGCAACCTCTATACCCGTCTCGTCCGTCACGCTTTTTATGCGTATAACGTTCCTAGCAAGCGAGCGGAATTGCATCGCTTGTTCGCTTACCTCCGCCGTTTCGGTAAAGTACAGCGGTAAATATTCCCGCGCCGACGCGCGGTAAACAAGATTAGCGCACTTAGTCAAAAGCGAAAGCCTTTCCGCGTCCGCCTCGTAGCTCTTAATTTTAAGATAAAACGCCGTAAGCGCAATTACCTCCGATAATTTCATGTAAAAATTCCTCCAATTTTTTGTTTAGCCGACCAAGCGTGAATCGGCGCTGCGCAGCGGCTAGCGCCTTGCTTGCTTAATCCGATTCAGTCGGACTTTTGCCGCCCAGACGCGAATGCTCGTTCGCTCGCCGCCTTAGCGGCGGCTTCGTCTCGCTTCTTCGCATTCGGGCGGACTTCAACGGCATAGTCTTATACGGGTTATTACTGCATACCCGTACAGTACGATTAAAAGCTGCCATTGTCCTTAGCTAGGAGCGTAAGCGACGTGGCAATCCGGTTCTAACTTGTCCTCTTTCCCCTCTCTTTCCCCTCTCTTTCCCCTCTCTTTCCCCTCTCTTTCCCCCTTTTCCCTCCCGCCCTCCCCGCTTAAACTACCTACACGCCTTCACCCTCTCCGCAGCCCCGTCAATTATCGCCTTATCCCGCTTGCTTTCCAGCCTGCGGTTTTCCTCGTCGATTTCCCTGAACAACGCGTCCGCGCGCTCCGCCCTCGTTTTTCTCACGTATTCGAGCGTGCGCGCGTCCAGCCTGTCAAACGGAATAGTCAAAGCGTACGTTCCGCCCCGAGCCTTGCGGCGGTGCAGCTCGAACCTGCCCTTCCGCACGTCGCGCAAAACGAAGTAATCTTCGTCGAGCGCCGCCAGCCGTCCAGTGATGTCGTACAGATCGCCCGTTACCTCGGTCTTGCCGTTATACATCCTTGATACCCGTGATAACGGACTGCCCGCCGGGCTTGCGGCAAATAAGCTCCGCGTACTTAACCAGCGTAGCGGTGTACGCCGCCTTACCCGTGCTTTGGCGTAAAATCTTGCCGTTCTCGGTCTCGAGCCAGCGCCAGTCGCACAGCTGACTTAGCACAAAATCCTTGCTGTTAAGCAGATACATCGTTCCGCTCGGGCAGAAACGGTCATAAACGATAGGAATACCGTTGTAGCTTATCGCCTTGTAGCCGCCCGCAAGCTCCATAACGTCGGTGTTGCGCTTAAAGGACAGCTGATACTGCTGATAATTGCGCCTTACGCCCGCCGAGCAAAGTATCATGTCGGGCGAGGAGCCGCACCGCTCCTCCATAACGTCCACGGCCTTCTGAATCTCGGCGTCGGTAATGTCGTTCGCCTCCGCGGGAAGCGCCGCCGCCGTCGGATTAAGCCAGGTGTTCTGCGTGCGGTTAAGCCCGTAAATAGGCTTCGCGGTGTCAAAAATCGCGCCGAGCCCGGTTATTTCCTTGTCCTTAGAGTCCTGAATGTAAATATCGCACTCGTTGGCGATAGTGACGTTCTTGTCCAGGTACAGATACCCGCCCTCGTAATCGATGTATTGAATGCGCGCGCCCGTAAAATAGGTAGTCGCGCTCTTGAAGCAATCGATAACCTGTCCTACCGTAAAGTACCTTAACTCCGCCTTGTTTTTGAGCTTGATGTGGTCAAGGTCGGAAACTACGCTTGTCGTTACGGCGATTTTACCGCTGCCGTTCCCGAAAAGCATACGCCCGAGATTTAATTTACTCGCCGTGAGCAAGCCTTCCATTTCGGCGTTAAGCAGGTTAACGAAAGCGCCCGAGCTGCTTTCCGAAGCGCGTATAGCCTTATCGGTAATCTCTATCTGCCCGTAAAGGTTCTTGAGCGTCGCGGTAAACTGCGCGTACTTATTCCCGTTCGGCCGGGGCAAATCGCCGTCCTCCGTCCCCGCGCTTATGCCGCCGTTGACGCCGTAAGGCGCAAGCATACGCACCTCCTTGCCGAACACGTCGTCCGACGACTGCTTGATTTGAGCGTAAAAAGGATTTACGCCCGTGTTCAATTGATTAGAAAGAACGTCCAAATACACCGTTTTGAGTACGTTTTCCGCACTGTTTAATGTTACCATATTGTTTTTCTCCTTTTTTGTTGCGCCCGCATTTTGATTTGCAAAAGAATCCTTTGCTATGCGTAACGCTTGTTTTGTTGTTACCGCCCGGACGCGAATAAGCCGACCAAGCGTGAATCGGCGCTGCGCTTCGGCTAACGCCTTGCTTGCTTAATCCGATTCAGTCGGACTTAAAGAGGTTTAGTCTTATCCGGGTTATTACGGTATACTCGTATTGTTCGGTTAGAAACCGCCACGTCATTGCGAGCGAGGCGAAGCCGAAGTGTGGCAATCCAGTTTAACTCTATCCGCTCTTTCCATTCTTCGCATCTTTCATCGCCCCATATACAATCAAACCTAACCCTCTTTGTCATTGCGAACGAGGCGTAGCCGATGTGTGGCAATCCGGATCTAACTTGTCCTCTCTTTCCCCACCCCCTCGTCGCCCCTTGCTAAGACAATTCACTTGCCCTTTCCTCCCTCCCGCCCCCCTTATTCTGCTCCCCCTATTTCCCTCACCTCCTCCCCAGTATCTCGCCGGCAATTTCCCCCGCTTCCTTAATGCTCGACGGCGCGCGCGGCGGCAGCATGTTGAAGCCGCCCCCGCCCGTAAGCACCTTAGGCGGGCGGGCGTCGGTACGCTTTTCCTTGAGGTATTCCACGATCGCCGCGTTTCTTTCGTCGGCTCCGCTTTTCTCTTGCGTACGCAACAGCTTAATGTAGGCGTTGAGCAGGTCGGCGTAACCCGCGCGGTCGGGAAGCCCCGCGGCGATTTCCTCTACCCGTTCGCGCGATTCCGGATACTCTCTGAAGAATTGCTCCGCACTTGCGCGGAATTCTCCCGTAATATCCTCCCCGCGCGCGGCGGACCCGCGCCCCGCTTTCTCACCCGCGCATTCCTCCGTCGGCGTTTCCGCCGCCTTCGGCGCGCTCCGGGCGGACCCGCGCCCCGCTTTCTCACCCGCGCATTCCTCCGTCGGCGTTTCCGCCGTTTTCGGCGCGCTCCGTTCGGATTCGCGCCCGTTTTGCGCGTTTTCCATGCCGGCAAGCCGCTGGCACTTCTTCGTAAACTCCGTCTCCAGACTCAAATACGCCTTATAAAGCGCCTCGGGAGTACGGAATTTACCTAATGAGCCGTCTGTCTCCGTCTCGGGAACCGCGCCGTCCGTGCCTGCGCACTCCGTAACCGCGGTCTTGTCCTCAAATACGACTTCGGGTTGTTCATTCATTTGCTTGTCCTCCTTGCATATTTTTTGCCGCCTCTTGCGTAAGCGACCGATAAAGGCGATGCTCCTTTATGTGCGCGGCGAGGCTGTCCTTATATCCGGGATTACTTACGACAAACCTCGCGTAATCGCCGCCTAGCATGAACTTCGTGTGCTCGGCGATATGAATATCGTGGTCGTCGATATCCCGCACCTCGGGCGCGGTTTTCGAGGCGGCAAGCTCCATATTTTCCTCTATAGACTTCTTAATCTGCAGGGTGTCGATATCCTGACTGTTTTCCCACATACCGAAGCCCAGCATCTCGAGAATCTTCACGCGCGTGCGGTTGCTGATTTTACCGTCCTCGTCGTGCAAAAGCCCCGCCTTCAAAAGGTCCAGTATAAAGGAACGCTTCTGCGCAGGCGTTTCCGAAAGCTCGTTCTCGCTGATAAAGCTGATATCGTCGCTCGTGATGTCGGAACGTTTCCAACAAAGAAGCTCCACCGCCCCGTCGCCGCCTATGACGCGCGACACCCTCGGAAGCGACGCGAATTGCTTATACATTCGCAAAATATGCTGCGCCTCTCCGCGTATGGCGTTCCTTATGCTTTCCGCGCTTATCGCCAGGCGCGTGTCGTCCTGCTCGATAAGCATTTGCAGCGCTACGCCGGAGGTCAGGCCCGAAGGTACGGCGGAATTACGCATGAACTCCGATACGCCCGAAATATAGATAAATTCCGCAAGCAGCTTATCCTCCTCCGCGGAGAAATCGTTCGGGATATTCCCCGGCTCCAAAAACCTCGGCGGGGTCGCCCCCTGCCGGTAAATAAGCACCTTGCCGGGCGACAACCCTTCCTCTCCGAGGTTTTCGGTGTCCAGCGACCCGTCCTCTACCGCGAGCACGCCCATAGCCAGACGGTTAAGAAACTCGTGCTTGCGGTTTTTTACGGCGTTATAAGCGCGCTGAACGGGGATAGCCCGTTCCAAAATACTTATCCCCCAAAACGAGCCGGGCGCGGTAACGGCGGTCTGTCTTGTAAAGGGCAGCGCGGGTCCGCCGTCTGCGCCCACCTCGTACGGCAGCGCGCGGCAGTTTATCAGCTTAGACCCCGCCGCGGTTATCAGCCGCCCCTCGGGAAATTTCGCGCTCGGCGCCTCGTAGTACTCTATAACCAGCACGTGGTCGTCCCTCACCGAATGCGCGACCTTAGGCACGGTAGCGGAGC
>JAITNT010000038.1 GCA_031290295.1 Clostridiales bacterium | reverse complement strand
ATTATTGCATAAACATGAAAAATATGCCATAATTAGTATAAAAGTACACAGGAGGACTAAAAAATGATGAAAAAGAAACACATGCGCCTTTTGGGCGGAGCGTTGGGAGCGGTCGTATTATTTGCGGCGGTTTTGCTGTGATTCCTACGACATACAACGACTTGCCAGTAGACTAAATTGTGAACAGCGGTTTGCCTATTGTGAGAATTTGGAAAGGGTCTATATTCCCGATTCTATCACAAGAAACAGCTTTATGGGGTAAACCTGAAAAAGATAGGTTAAGGATAGTTGCAATCAATGAAACCAAAAAATAAAATGATGCGCTCGTAGAAAAAATCTGCGAGCGTGTTTTTTGTGTTTGACGGACTGTGGGTGGGGGATTGTCTGAAAACTGAAAGGTCGTGAATAAATATACATAAAAATAGTATGTTTTAGCGTTTATAACGAGATTTTATACACGAAATACATATTTATTAATGTAAAATTAGTTTTCGGACAGTCTGTGGGGAGGAGATGTTTTAAGTAAATGAAAAAACATCATTATCCGCGTTTTGCGGTCGAAAGAAAGGGTATGAGCATATGACTGTGGAAATTCGGACGACAATGGGGGGATTAACGAGTTTTTCTTGTTGACAGTTAAAATTGCATAAGCCGGATACGGGCAACGGAGATTTTAACAATGAATGGTCAAAAAGCATACATAACAAAGCAAGAAGCGACGAAACAAAGCGGCTGGGCTAGGCAAACCGGAACGGCGGAGATAGTCCACAGTCAAGAATTTGAATGTAATACATCGTTTTGTATTACATTATAGAACCGCTAAGGCGAATAACCGAAGCGTGGGCGTACTTGCCGCCGCAAAGTCTTTGAACGACTTCTTTCGGAATAATAAACATTCCGTCGAGCTTGGTAATATCCGCCTCGCTTACCGGTTTTGCGCCGGAGGGGGTGAGAAGCTCTATGGAGCCGAGGTTCGAGCGGTCAAGCGAGATAACGACGTGGTGAGCAGCCGCGCCCGTTGAAATCGCGTAGGCGTATTTGCGGTCGGCGGAGGAAGTGAAATAGGCGACGTTATCGCCGTGCTTTTCCTCGTAATGCTTCGGGTCGTACATTTGCGAGCCGTAAATCGCCTCGCCGTGTACTTTAAGCCACTTGCCGACCTCTAATAGTTGGCGGACAGCTTCTGGGTGGAATGCGCCCGAGCCGTCGGGACCGATGCCCACCATAAAGCTGCCGCCCTTGGATACGGCGGAGGCGAGGTTTTGAATAATCCAATCCGCGCCCTTATAGTTTTTCGTTTCGGCGTCGTAGGAAAACGAGTTGCCGAGTCCGTAAATGACCATCCACGGCAAACCTGTATTTTCGGGCTTGCCGGGCAAAAAGTTTTCGGGTGTGTAGTAGTCGCCGTAATTGCCTATACCCCGGCAACGCATCATCACGTTCGGTTGAATTTTGCGCGCCGCCTTAATCGTTTCCTTAACTCGCGGCCAAATGTGCGCGCCGAACCACATATCAAGGCAGAGCATATCTATATCGCCGTAATTTGTGAGCAGTTCGGTTATTTGTTTGCGGTGACGCGCAACCATTCTGTCCTCGTTTTCGGTTGTTATAGCGGGAGCGTTATAGAAAAAGCTCTCCGCGCCCATGCGCCACTCGGTCAGCTCCTGTGCCGTAACTAAATCCGCCTCGTTGACGGGGCGCGCGGGGTGATAAACATACGGCGCAAAGTCAAAATCGTACCAATCGGGGTGGGAGTAATACAGCCCTATTTTTATGTTCTTTTTTCGCGCCGCGCCGCACAGTTCCTTTACGATGTCGCGCTTAAAGGGCGTTTCCGCGACGGAGTAGGCTAGGTCGCAGTCCTCGATTTTCGGGTTCGTCGCCGCCCAACTAACGCGCTTTTTGATACGCGCTTTCGTGTCGAACAGCGAAAAGCCCTCGTGGTGTTTTGCGGTAAAGGTAAACGCCTGCAAGCCTGAATCGGCGAACAGCGTCATCCATTCGTCCGCATTAAATTTTGTCGGGTTAAACGATTTATACAATTCGTTGTACTCGGCTTTTTCGGCGTGCGTCATGCCTAAATAGCCCCACGATTCGCCGTTGAGTTTTTTCATGGAATACAGCCCGAAGTGTATCCGCACCGCGAATTTAATGTCCTTAAACGCATCTACCGCCGTTTGCGGCGCTCTTTTATAATCGGCGTCGGGCGTTTCCTCAACGTACAGATAGGTGCGTTTATTGTGCGTGTCGTCCTTGGGCAGTGTAGTGTCGGGATATTTTTTTGTCATAACAACTCCTTACGGCAATTAGTATATTCTGCTTTCGGTCGATTTCTCGTAATAATCGGGGCTGTCGCCCAACTTTTTCAAGACCTTTAAGCTGACCGCGTTTATTTTGTCAATCGCGGCTTGCGGGATTTTCACGTTTAACGATTTAAGATTGTCGTCAAGCTGCGCCTTGTCGCGCGAGCCTATAAGCGCACAGGTGATTTGCGGATTTGCAAGCGCCCACGCGGTGGCAAGCTGCGGTACGGAAGCGTTAAGCCGCGCCGACAATTCGCGGAGTAAATCCACCGTTTCAAAAACCTCCGCTTCCGCACCCGCCTCGCCGTGGCGGGATGTGCCTTGCCCGCGCCCGTTTGCAAAGTGCCGCGAATGAGCCTGATACGGAGGGATTTCCGCCGCCGACTTAAACGCGCCCGTCAATACGCCCTGTTGAAGCGTCATAGCCGTAATTATTGCCAAATTACGCTCCTTGCAAAGCGGCAATATTTCCGCTTCGATTGCGCGTGAGATAATGTTGTAAGGCAGCTCGTTGGCCACAATTTCGGGGCAAACGGACAAAGCCTCGCGCATTTGTTTAATGCCGAAGTTGGAAATTCCTATGTCGCGTATCTTGCCTTCTTTTTTAAGGTCGGATAAAGCCCTGAAAGCATCCTCCGCCGTCGGGGGAGCGGATATGACGGCGGGGTCTGTCGTAAAGTGCTTTATCCCCAAAGGGTTTATAGGCCAATGCAGCATATAAAGGTCTATGTAGTCGGTGTCAAGGTTAGTCAGCGACTCCTCGCACGCCGCCTTTAACGCCTTATAGTACGCCTTTGCGGGCGAAACCTTAGAACAGATATATGCGGATTTGCGCGCGCCCTTTAACGCCGCGCCGAGCGATTTTTCGCTTGCGCCGTCGTTATACATTTGCGCGGTGTCAAAAAAGTTAATGCCCGAATCGAGCGCGGCGCGAACGACGTCGTCCACGTCCTTTTGCGCTTGCTCGCCCCAATACGCGCCGCCGCCGAACGCCCAACAGCCCATACCGATTCGGCTTACCTTAGCGCCGCCTATTTTACCGTAAATCATATTTTTATTCTCCTTTCACATAAAATATAGACAAGTGATTTATTTTTAGACAAGTTGAATTACTTATCAAAATAAGTATATCGGATATTTTGGCGTATGTCAATTAAAAAATAGGATAAAACGTGTTGACAAATCTGTTTCGGCGTGTTAGAATATAAATATAGACAGCGCAAAATACTCACCTGTCTAATTATTGCGGTAAAAAAGGCGGTTTATGTTAAAACACATTCCCAAGATAATAACGCCCCAAATTTTGGACGCTATGATGAAAACGGGTCACGGCGAGGAGCTTTTGATTTGCGACGGAAACTATCCCTCTTTAAGCGCGCGCGGCGAAAAGATTTATACGCCTTGCGGTGATATAGCCGAGCTTTTGAAAGCGGTATTGTATTTCTTTCCGCTCGATTACGCATCCGAATATGCCGCCGTCGTTATGGAGTCGTGCCGCGAGGGCGAGGCGTTCGGTAAATATACGCAACTTATTGAGGAGAATAAATCAAAGCTCGAATGCGCCGAGAGGTTTGCGTTTTATAAGCGGGCGGAAAACGCGGTTTATATAATCGTCACGGCCGATACAACCAAGGGCGGCAATATTTTGTTAAAGAAAGGCGTCGTAAAAGATGCGGACTTGCCGAAGCTTTAAGGCGGAGAATTTATGGTTTATAAAGAAATATACGAAACGCTCCGCCTTGAAATAGAGAACGGAGCATATAACGAGAACGGGGTGCTGCCAAGCGAACACGCGCTGACGGAGCGTTTCGACGCGGTGCGCGAAACCGTGCGGCGCGCAATCCGAATGCTTGCCGACGAAGGGCTTGTGGTAAAGCGTATGGGCTTCGGCACGGTTCTGACCTCGCACGTTGCCAAGGCGGGCGCGCATATAAAAAAACCGCAAGCGGCTGCGGCGCAAAGAAAGAATATTTTATTTGTGACGATGGACGGGCATTTGAGCGGCGACGCGGCGGAACAGTTTCATTTGAATTTAAGCCGACTTTTTGAAAGAAGGCTATCGGAGCAGGGGTACAATTTAGTATTAAAATCCGTAGCCGCCGGCGAGCGTTTGAAAGGCGCGATAGACGGCGCGCGTCCGGCGGCGGTTATTTTTGACAGTTATGTGCGCGAGGATTTATACGCCGACGCGTTGTTTGCAAAGCTTCCTTGTATATCGGTCAACCACTATACGCCGCTGATGACGAGCATAGTCAGCAATAATGCGGACGGCGCGTATAACGCCGCCAAAGCTCTCATGCAAGCGGGACACGAACGGGTAGCCTATATTATAGGCAAGCGCAATTACCAAACCTGCCTAAAAAGACTTGCGGGCGTACAAAGGCTTTATACCAAGAACGGTAAGACCTTGGACGAAAGGTATATCATAGACGGCGATTGGTCGTTCGGTTCGGGCGCAAAGGCGGGCGAATATATCTTAAATATGCCCGATAACGAACGCCCCACGGCGGTGTTTGCGTTTAACGACGATATGGCTTACGGTTGCCGCAGCGTTTTTGAAAGGAACGGCGTAAACGTGCCGGACGATGTCAGCATAATAGGCTTCGATAAATCAATTCGGTACGACGGGATATTTGCGCCGATTACGACGGTGGACGTAAATTTAGACGCAATTGTGGAATGTGCGGGTTGGTATCTGCTTTACCGCTTAAAAGGCGACGCGCCTCAAATGCCTATAAAAATTCAGATAGAAACCAAAATTTTCGACAGCGGAACCGTAAAAAATATAAAGGAGATTTAAGATTATGAAAATCACAAAAATGACGCTTTACAAGGCGCCGCCCCGTTGGTTGTTCCTTAAAATGGAAACCGACGAGGGAATTACGGGTTGGGGCGAACCCGTGATAGAGGGCAGAGCCGATACTGTGGCGGCGGCGGTGAACGAGTTTAAGGAATACCTTATCGGCAAAGACCCGATGAGAATAGAGGACCATTGGCAGGCGATGTACCGCACGGGCTTTTATCGCGGCGGTCCCGTTTTAATGAGCGCGATTGCCGGCATAGACGAGGCGCTTTGGGATATTAAGGGTAAGTTTTACAAAGCCCCCGTTTACGATTTGCTCGGCGGCGCGTGCCGCGACAAGCTGCGCGTTTATTGCTGGATAGGCGGCGACCGCCCCGACGACGTGGCGAAAGCGGCTAAGGAAAAGAAAGCCCAAGGCTACGACGCGGTTAAAATGAACGGCACCGAGGAAATGCACTATATAGATAAATTTTCTAAAATCGACGCCGTATGCGCGCGCGTGGCGGCTATCCGCGACGCTTGCGGAAAGGACTTCGATATTGCGGTGGACTTTCACGGCAGGGTACATAAAACTATGGCGAAAGCACTGGCGCGCGAGCTTGACAAGTTTCACCTCATGTTTATAGAGGAACCCGTTTTAAGTCAAAATAACGAGGCGTTAAGAGAAATTGCGAACAACACGTCCACGCCCATTGCGACGGGCGAGAGAATGTTTTCGCGCTGGGAGTTTAAGAACCTTTTGGAAGCGGGGTACGTCGATATTATTCAGCCCGACTTATCCCATGCGGGCGGCATAAGCGAGGTAAAGAAAATCGCGGCTATGGCGGAGGCTTACGACGTGGCGGTCGCGCCTCATTGCCCGTTGGGGCCGATTGCTTTGGGCGCGTGCATACAATTAGATACCTGCACGCCGAACGTGTTTATTCAGGAGCAGTCGCTGGGTATTCATTATAACAAGGGCGGCGATTTGTTTGACTACCTAAAAGACCCGTCGATATATAAATATAAAAACGGCTTTTTAGACATTATGACCGCGCCCGGCTTGGGGGTTGAAATCAACGAGGAATTTGTTAAAGAGGCGGCTAAGAAAGGACATAATTGGCATAATCCGGTGTGGCGGAATGATGACGGCACAATAGCGGAGTGGTAAAAATTACGGCGGATATGCGGCGCAATACTTTGTCGGGCTTGCAGAATGTTAAAGAGGTGTATAAATGCGTGAAAAGATAATAAGCAGAATAGAGTCCGAAAAACTGATAGCCATTGTGCGGGGTTTGGACGGCACAAAGGTCTTAAAAACGGCGGAGGCGCTGTATAAGGGCGGGATTTCTTTGTTGGAAATTACGTTTGACCAAAGTGCGGCAGAACCGCAGGTTGCCGCCGATGCGATAGCGATTGTGCAAAAAGCGTTCGGGCGGGATATGCTTGTCGGGGCGGGAACGGTGCTTACGCCGACACAGCTTACGGCGGCTGTAAATGCGGGCGCGGGGTTTATCTTATCGCCCGATACGAATACCGAAATCATTAAGGAAACGGTCAAGGCGGGGCTTATATCCATACCCGGCGCGTTTACGGCAAGCGAATGCGTTACGGCAAAAACGGCGGGCGCGGATTTTGTAAAGCTGTTTCCGGCGGGCAACGGCGGCGCGGAATACTTAAAGGCGATTCGCGCTCCGCTCAACCATATTAAATTTTTGTGCGTGGGCGGCGTTACGGAGGATAATATCCCCGCGTTCTTAAAGGCGGGCGCGGTTGGCTTCGGGATAGGCGGCAATCTTGTAAATAAGGCGTGGATAGACGGCGGCGAGTTTAATAAAATAACGGAGCTTGCAAAACGCTATGTAAACGTCGTTACGGAGGCAAAATAATGTTGTCGTTGAGTCTAAAAAGGCAAAAATTAGAGCGTGATGAAAAAGGTTGCGCCTTTTGGAAAGGTTATACCGAGAAAGCCGATTTTAAGGAATCGGAAACGGCGGCTATTCTCGTAGATATGTGGGATAAGCATTGGTCAAAGGGCGCGACGTTAAGGTGCGGCGCGCTTGCGGCAAAAATTGACAAGACCGCCCGCGCCTTACGCGATATAGGCGTTTTGATTATTCACGCGCCCAGCGATGTAACGGGGTTCTATGAGGGGACGGAGGCAAGAAAACGGGCTTTGTCCGTTCCGCGCTTAAAGGAATATCCCAAGGCGGCGGTTGTTAAAGATTATCCTTACCCCGTGGACGCGTCCGACGGCGGCAGCGACACGAATGAGCCGAAAGAGCAAGTGGACAAAATCGTATGGTCGCGCCAAACCGACAAGATTTTTATCGACCAAAGCAAGGACGTTATATTCGGCGACGACGGCGAAGAAGTGTATTCGTATCTTGCCGCAAAGGGAATCAAGAACCTGATTTATATGGGCGTGCATACCAATATGTGCATCTTAAACCGCACGTTCGGCATTAAAAAAATGCTCGGATACGGAATAAACGCGGTTTTGTGCGGCAATCTTACCGACTGTATGTACAACCCCGAAAAGCCGCCTTATGTTCGGCATGACGAGGGAACGCGCTTGACGGTGGAGTATATTGAAAAATTTTATTGCCCCACGGTAGAAATCACAGGCATCACGTGATACGGGCTACGTTCGGTGCGCCGCCTCGGTTGAGTACGTTTAAGTACACGCCTTTCGGCGGCTTGCCGACTGTTGCCCGTCTGACGCGCGCCTGTAATTTCTAAAAGGAGATATAACTGTATGAAAAAGGTCGTTACGTTCGGCGAGATTATGCTCCGGCTTTGCGCGGAGGGCGAGAAGCGGTTTGTTCAAACCGATAATTTTGGCGTTTGCTATGCGGGCGCGGAGGCAAACGTCGCGGTCGCGCTCTCGTGCATGAACGTGTCCGCAAAATTTGTCACAGCCTTACCCGACAACGAATTGGGGCAAATGACCGCAAACGCCTTGCGTAAGTTCGGCGTCGATTTATCCGCCGTCAAAACGTGCGCGGGCAGAATGGGTCTGATGTTTTTTGAAAAGGGCGCGGGGCAAAGAGCGTCGCAAGTGATTTATGACCGCGCGTGCTCGGCGATGGCAAGCGCCGCAAGCGCGGATTTCGACTTTGACAAAATTTTTGACGGCGCGGCTTGGTTTCACCTCACCGGAATAACGCCCGCCCTGTCGCCCGCGCTCGCTAAAATTTGCGAAACGGCGGTAAAAAAGGCGAAGGATAAGAGGCTTACGGTATCGTTTGACGTAAATTACCGCTCGAAGCTATGGAGCGTTAACGCGGCGGCGGCGGTTTTGCCCAAAATCGCTAAATACGCCGACATAATATTCGCATCCGATTGGGACGCTGAAAACATTTTCGGCGCGGCGGATATTGTAGACTTAATAGCAAAATGCAAATTAAAAGCGGTTGCGCATACGATGCGCGGCTCGGACGGAACGTATTCGGGCGTACTGTATAAGGACGGCAAAACCTATAACTCAAAAAAACACGTCCTCACGGTAGTAGACAGAATCG
>JAITNT010000228.1 GCA_031290295.1 Clostridiales bacterium | reverse complement strand
AACGAGCGATTGCACGTTGCGAAGCTCGACGTAACCGTACGGGCGGGAGACGGGGCGGAAAGAGCCGTCGCTATGGGTAAGGATTTTCAGCTTGTCACGGGCGATACCGTTATAACCTTCGACCCCGAGACGGTCGGCACGGTGCAGTATGCGTGCTGGATGAATATGCAGCACGGAACAATAATTATAAAGTAAAGAGGTGAAAAATGTCAGGCAACGAAACAAACAAGGGCTCTAATAACTCTAACAACGGTCGGAGCGGCGGCTCGCATAATCCGCAAAAAACCGCCGTCGCGCGAAAAAGCGCGCCTCCGCCGAAAGGCGGGCAGTTTTCCCGACAACCGAACGCCGCTTCCGTCGCGTATCAAAAGGCGTACAACAGGAAGAAATATTTGATAATAGGCATAGGCGCCGCGGCGGTAATAGCCGTAATCGTTATAGCCGCATTGTTTATTTTCGGCGGCGACAGAGCCACAGCCGCGGGCGGGAGGGTTTCAACTAATCTTAGCGCGATGAGCTACGGGACGATAACGGTGGAAGCCGGATCATCCGTCACGTGGACGATAAATGTTTCAGGCAGCTCCGGAAACGGCTGTATAAGGTATATGAAAGCGAACTCCGAGCTTGGAATCGGGTCTAAAACGCTTAGCGCGGGCGCTAATTCCGTAAAGTTTACCGCGCCGAGCAGTAAGGGAACGTATAAGGTTTGGTGCGCGTCGGGGCATTTCAGCGGAACCGTTATCGTGAAGTGAAGAGGAAACGGGGAAAGAGGGCAAGGGATTGTATGGGGCGGTGTAAGCGGTGCCTATGGGGATAAAGGGCAAGTGAATGATTGATAGGCGGCGAAGAGGGGTAGTGAGCGGATAAAATTAAACTGGATTGTCACGGCGCTAGCGCGCCTCGCTAATGGCGGATAGGGCTGGTTTTATTTGTATGGGGCGTTGAAAGCGGCGAAGAGATGTTTCGACTGCGCTCAACATGACATTGATAGGTTTGATTGTATATGGGTGCGGGTGTATGAACGGTGATTGTCTTTGTAGGGGCGACCCTATGTGGTCGCCCGCATGGAAAGAGGGCAAGAGAATGATTGGTAGGCGGCGAAGAGATGTTTCAACTGCGCGATAGCATTGACATTGATAGGGTTTTATTTGCATGGGGGACGGGCAAACGGGCGATGTTTCGACTGCGCGCTAGCATTGACAATGATTTTGTTTTGTTTGTATGTGGTGCGGGTGGGCACGGACATGGATAGGGATAGGGTTTTAGTAGTACGGTGTGCGGGCGGCTTGAGCATGTATAAGCTTTATTTGTATTGTATACGAGTAGAATTGGGGTATATATAATTAGTTAGCTTTGGCTAACAAATGCTTGACATCGGGCTTGATTGAGGGTAATATATAAAAAGGAGTTAATTATGACGGAAAGAGCATATAAGATAAACGGCATGACGTGCGCGGCTTGCGCTATGCGCGTGGAAAAGGCGGCGGGTAAGGTTGCCGGGGTGGAAAAGGCGGCGGTTAATTTCGCCACCGAGAAGCTAACCGTGACGTTTGACGAAAATACGGCGACGGTTGAAGGCTTAAAGGCCGCCGTTACGCAAGCGGGATACGAGCTTATAGACGGAGCGGGGGCAAAAACTATTCAGCTGCCTATTTCAGGCATGACGTGCGCGGCTTGCGCTAACAGGGTGGAAAAAGCCTTGAATAAGGCGGCGGGCGTTCTTTTGGCGTCCGTGAATTTCGCTACGGAAAAAGCGACGGTAAGCTATAACCCGCAAATCATTAAAATTTCACAAATTAAAGACGCCGTTCGCGAGGCGGGATATACCGCGCTCGACGCGGAAAGCAAAACGGCGGTAGACGAGGATAGGATACGCAAGCAAAAGCAAATAAGGACGTTATGGATAAAATTTATAATTTCCGCGGCGTTCAGTATTCCGCTGTTGTATTTTGCAATGGGACCTATGGTTTCATGGTGGAACGTTCCGATTCCGGAATTTTTGACGCCCATGAGATATCCGCTTAATTATGCGATTCTTCAGCTTTCGTTGACTATCCCCGTAATCGCGGTCGGCTACAAATTTTATACCGTCGGGTATAAGGCGCTTATAAAACGAAGCCCGAACATGGATTCGTTGATAGCGATAGGCACGACCGCCGCGGTTCTTTACAGCATATATTCGCTTATCGCCATTGCGACGGGTACGTTCGGCGCGGTGGACAATTTGTATTTTGAAACGGCGGGGGTTATTATCACGCTGATACTTCTGGGCAAATCCTTAGAGGCCGTTTCAAAGGGTAAAACGTCGGAGGCTATAAAAAAATTAATGGGCTTGGCGCCCAAAACCGCTATCGTTATAAAGGACGGAAAGGAAATAGAAATACAGATTGACGAGGTGGAAACGGGCGATATTATTCTCGTTAAGCCGGGTGAAAAAATTCCCGTAGACGGCGTGGTTACGGATGGGTTTACCGCGATAGACGAGGCTATGCTTACCGGCGAGAGTATGCCCGTAGACAAGAAGGTCGGCGATAAGGTTTATGCCGCCAGCATCAACAAAAACGGTTTGATTAAATTCCGCGCGACTAAGATAGGCGCGGATACCGCGCTCGCGCAGATAATAAAGCTTGTTGAGGATGCGCAAGGCTCTAAGGCGCCGATTGCAAAGGTCGCGGACATCGTTTCGGGATATTTCGTTCCGATTGTGTTCGGCATAGCGCTAGTCGCTTTTATTGCGTGGATGATAGGTTACGGCGGTAATATTTCAGAAAAGGTTGTGTTCTCGCTTACGATATTTATATCGGTGCTTGTCATAGCCTGCCCGTGCGCTTTGGGTCTGGCGACGCCTACGGCAATAATGGTCGGTACGGGAATGGGCGCGAAAAACGGAATACTGATAAAGGGCGGCGAGGCTCTGGAAACTACGCATAAAATCAAGACCGTCATTTTTGACAAGACCGGAACGATAACCGAGGGCAAGCCCGAGGTGACGGATATCGTATGCGCCGACGGTACGGAGGAAAGGTTTTTGTTGCAAATTGCGGCGTCTGCGGAAAAAGGCTCGGAGCATCCGCTCGGCGAGGCGATAGTACGGGCCGCCGAAAAGGATAAGTTTGAATTTTTGAGGATAGAAAGCTTTGAGGCGATAACGGGCTTCGGTATCGCCGTTGCGATCGAAAAGAAAGAAATCCTGCTCGGTAATAAAAAACTGATGGCGAATAAAAATATTTCCACGGAGGCTTTGGAAGCGCAATCGGACATTTTGGCGGGCGACGGAAAAACGCCGATGTACGTCGCAATCGACGGCAGGCTTGCCGGAATTATAGCGGTCGCCGACGTCGTAAAGGTCAGCAGCCTCGACGCGATAAAAACCCTGCAGCGAATGGGAATAGAGGTCGCTATGATAACGGGCGATAACAAAAGAACGGCGGAAGCGATAGCAAGGCAGGTGGGCATCACGCGGGTGCTGTCGGAGGTTTTGCCTAACGATAAGGCAAACGAGATAAAAAAGCTTCAGGCGGAGGGCAAAAAGGTAGCTATGGTCGGCGACGGCATAAACGACGCGCCCGCGCTTGCGCAGGCGGATATAGGTATTGCGATCGGCTCGGGCACCGACGTAGCGATAGAGTCCGCAGACATAGTACTGATGAAAAGTGATTTGACAGACGTGCCTACGGCGATAAAGCTAAGCAAAAATACGATAAGGAATATTAAGCAAAATTTGTTTTGGGCGTTCGGCTATAACGTCGCGGGCATACCGATAGCGGCGGGCATATTATATTTGTTAGGCGGTCCCTTGCTTAATCCGATATTGGCCGCCGCGGCAATGTCGTTCAGCTCGGTCTCGGTGCTTCTTAACGCGTTGAGATTGAGATTTTTTAAGAAAACGGTTTCAAAGGAGGCTAACGCATGAAAAAGCTAGGCGTGATTTTAATAGCGGCGGTAACGGCCGCAATAATGCTTATTTTTACGGCTTGCGGCGCAACGGACGTAATAGCAAATTATGCCGTCGGCTCTTTTGAAAAGCTAAGCGATAAAATCGGTAACGCGGAGTACGGCGACGGTAAGCATACCTTGACAAGCCCCGGCGGAAAGGAGAAATTTATTTGGGGCGGTCAAATCGTAATGGAGATTGATTTATCCGAGCTTATTTCGGCGGAGCTAGACGTCGCGAAGCTTATCGCGGGCGGTTTTAATATCGACGGGAATACGCTTGCCGTCGAATTGCAAAACGCGGCTGCGGTCACAGACCCGGACGGGCTTGCGGCGTTTGAAAAGAATATGCGCGGCAACAGAAAGGCGCTCGGCTTTGACGTCGGCATGGGGCATTTCGGAATTGCATTCGGGAACGAATTTGCGTTCGAGTGGGCGCAGTATTTGGACGCTAACGATAAGGATATGGTGTTTCTGCTTAACCCCGCGCCGTTTATAGAGGCGGGACTAAAAACGGATATCTTGGAGGGCTGGCTGTATGCCGAGCTTGAAATGATGAAGGAAAAGGCTTTTATGTTAGTCAAAGCATATGATTTATAAAAATTCGGAGGTAATTATTTATGACGACAATTAATTTGAAGGTGGAAGGAATGTCTTGCAGCCATTGCGAAAACGCGGTAAAAAAAGCCGTGTCGGCTTTAGACGGCGTCGACAGCGTGTCGGTTAATTTGAAGAAGAAAACGGTCGAGGTCGTGTATGACGACGGCAAATCCGCTCAGGAAAGCATTGCGCGGGCGATAGCGGATCAGGGCTATAAGGTCGCTAAAACCCTCAGCGTCAAAAGCAATAGTAAATAAAGGCGGACAGCATTTGGTTTGCCGCGTCGTTGCCGTGCCTTTGAATGGCAAAAAGCGGGCAAGCGATTTGCACTAGCAAGCGGCGATAGAGGGGAATAGGACAGGCAATTTGTACTAGTAAGCGGCAAAGCGGGTCCGGATTGCCACGTCGCTAACGCTCCTCGCAATGACGACCGCAGCCCGCGCCACCCGCACCGAATACGAATTAAAACAAAATCCGTGTCAATGCTGTCGCGTAGTCGAAACAAACTCTAGCGCCGCTTGCTAATCATTCTCTTGCCACGTTATCCCAAAAAATCGGACAATGTGCGGAGAACCTCGGTCATGTCGATAGGCTTTGCGAGATGTCCGTTCATGCCGCTTAATATGGCCGCCTCGACGTCCTCCTTGTAGGCGTTGGCGGTCATGGCGATTATAGGTATAGTCTTGGCGTCGGGGCGCGGCAACGCCCGAATGGCGCGCGCCGCATCGTAGCCGTTCATATTCGGCAT
>JAITNT010000197.1 GCA_031290295.1 Clostridiales bacterium | reverse complement strand
CATAACTACGCGGATTTAATCAAGGAGGATACAAAGGTAATGGACGCAAAGACTATCGTTATCGAATACCTGAACGACACTATAGAGGGGGTAGCGTTAAAGCAGGAGGAAGCCCGTCTGCTCAAGAAAAAAGGCGAGCTGCTTATTTACGACAACGTTTTCTATGAAAACGCTATCGCCGACCTCAATCAGGCAAAGAGCAATATTTTCGACGTGGTTGAGGTGGCCTCCGAAAAGGGCAACGACGTCGCCGCGGAGATACTCAAGGAGCTGGAAAAATGCCGCAAGGAGCTGTCTACGAATATGCTCACCTCGGGCGGTATAAAGAAGCTCGTCACCCTCTCTAAGGACTGGGTCGCGCTCAAAAATTCCTTCGCGCCTAAGGTGTCCGCAAAAAAACTCGTGCAAGCCCCCTCCTACGAGGACGATCTGCACTACTATTTGTTATGTCAAAGGGACGTAGCGCCCAAAATTGCGCAGTACTTTAAGGTTATCGATACCTCCTCGAAGCAGTTCGATAATCAGGCTAAGGACGTGGAGGAACGCATGTCCAAAATTTCCGGGGAGATGCAGACGATAGTCGGACAAATGCAGAACGGCGTTATTTCGCCCGCCGACGCCGACATACGCCTGTCCCGTCTTGCCGAGGAAAACGGGCGGCTGTCGGAAAAGCAGACCTACTATTCCTCGATAGGCAGATTTAACGAGACCTCGTCGGCGCTCAAAAATCAGATAAGCACCTATTGGGATATCGTACACGCGATGCCCGCCGCTAACGCCTTTCTTTATAAAATTTTCGGCGGCATAGATTACTCCGAGGTAATCAACGCGCTCGCGCTCGGAAACGCGAATACCGCGGGGCAAATGAGCGACAACGACCCCATAAAGGTCGCCATAATCAAGATTACGCAGTTCACCAAAACCATCGATAACAACGTGCGCTCGCTGGATATTTATCCCGTTATCATGGACAAGCTCAAGGAAAAGCAAAGAGCCTCGCAGCCCGCCCTCAAGCAAAAGGACCCCGCCGCGCTGTACGCAAATCAGCAAAAGGCAAAGACCGCGATGAGCGCGGAGGACGTAATGGCAAAATACGGCTTCTCCGGCGGCGCGGTTAATCCGATCCCGAACCCGGCGGCGCAGCAAATTAACCCCGCCTCTCTCGGCGACCCGCTGGAAGAAATACTCGCCAAGAACAACGCAAAAAAAACACCCGAAGATGTTTAGGACGTTATGAAAACTTATCCCGAAACACTAAGAGAAATCGCCGTATTGTCGAGCGGCGAGGACGTCAAAGTCCTTGCGGCCGCCAACAAAACGTTGGAAAGCTTATTCGCCGCCGACGGGCTTAACGAGGACAACAAAACGCTCGCCCTCATACTTACCTACCGCCTGCAAATGCGGATTGCGGCGATAAGATACCGTGATGCGTTGTCGCCCGAGCTTTATGAGCGCTGCCAAAAGCTTTGCGCCAAAATCCTCGTTCAAAATCCCCCGCCCTTAGCGCGCGACGAGGCGGAACAATTGATGCTGCAAATAGACGCGACCGAGGTCGGGCGGCGGGCGTTGGCGGAAGCTGCGTCGCGCGATCTCGTAACCGCGACGCAATGCGTCGCGCTTATAGCGGAGCTTGACGGCGCGGGTACGCTCGCCCGTCTTAATTTGGAGACCGTCCCTTTTTACCGCGACGCGCTGCTTGCGGAGCTTGCCCGCATAAGGGGCAAAACCGTAAAGGCGCGGCAGAGGATTTTGGAGGCAAAATTCGGCTCGGTCTATAACGCCTTCCGCGTAAGCCTTGCCGACTACGGAAAATACAATTACTATTCCGCGCTTCTGGACAACGCCGCCGCCAACGCCAAGGTTCAGGTTATCTGCTCGCCGTTCAGAGAGGAAATAGATTTCCTGTGCCAAAGGTTTTCGCGCCGCAACAAAAAGGAGCTGTTTACCGCGGACGTCGGGGCGTTGTCCGCCGCCGATACGGACGCGGTCGATTATTGCTTCGAGCGGCTCGCGCTCGACTCGAGCGACGGATATTTTTATCTGTTCGGGCTTACCGATCTGACCGGCAACCAAAAAAATCTCGACTGCCTGCACCGCAATATCGCCCGTCTTTCGATGACGGCGGAACGCATAATACTTGCGGACACCTCGGCGGCGCATACCGTTTTTACCGCGCTTACCGACTGGGCGGCGGCCGATACGGAATACGACGGACTGGACAGCAAGCTTAACTACGGCTACCTCGCCGTGCCGGATTACCCCTCGGTTACCGAGCTTATGCAGGCGGCAAAGCTTCTGGAAACGCCCGCCGACACGGACTTTATGCGGCACAACTGCCCTACTCTCGGCTTCATCGGGCTTAACGAGCTGCTTATAAATTACAAGACGTGGCGGTCAAAGGCGGAATATTTCCATAAGCGCAACAAGGCGGCGTTCGACCGCTTCGCCCGCGATATGCCCAACCTCAACATGCTTATCGATTCGGGTTGGGACTATCAGTGCGAGCTTAGCAAGACCCCGCCTAAGCCGCGCAAGGAATTCGATTACGATACTATCGATATCTTCCGCCCGGAGAATTTGCGGGCGATAATAGAGCGCCCGGGTATTCCGCTCACCGCAAAATGCGGGCTTGCCGTACAGTACTGCGCGCTTCTTGGCGACGATGCGAGCGTATGGAAGGATATCCCCGAGTCCGAGAAAGAGGAGCGCGTCGAAACCGCGTGCAAGGTGTTAGGGCGCATACTGGAGACCTACGACCCCGAGGTTTTATACACGGACAAGCCCGACTGCAAATATGCGGGACAATGTTGCGGCGGAGGCAAAACGATAGAGTTCACGCGCAAAACGCTTAACGGCGACGTAAGCTTCTTAACGGACGTGATCGCCCACGAAATGTATCACAGCTTTCAGCACAAAACTACGCGCGAGCCGTGGCAGGATTGGTTCTTCACCGAGCTTCAGGTGTCCCGTCACCGTATCGAGCAGTGGCACTTAAACTTCGGCACATACATAGAGCTTGAAAAAAACCGCAAATCCTATCTCGTTCAGGTGGTGGAAACGGATGCGAACATTTTTGCGGCGGACACAAAGGACGGCTGCGCCGATTACCGGCACGAGCTGAATTTCACCAAAAAGGGCGGCTGACGTCCCTTTTATAACGCGTTAGGACACGCGTATAACCGGCTCGCTTTACGGGGTAACGCCCTCGCATAATGGGCGCGGAGCTAAATAACTACGGAGAGGATAAAGTTTTGGAAAAATACGTTGAACGGCTGCTTCATATCGAGGAGGAGGACAGCAACAAATTTATCGATTTGTCGAGTCCGCGCGACCCGTCGTTTTTCCTGAGCGCAAAAAGCGGTATCCTGTACGAGCTGATAAGAGATAACCTCGGCAAAATTTCCACCGTCGCTTTGCGCGACAGCGCGGAACACGCCGTCACAAAGCAGCTCGGCGATTCGGTAAAGCTGTTAGATTGGTTCTACGCCGACGAGGAACGCAAAATTCCGTCCCTGCATAAGTTCAAGGACGAGGGGCTTGACTTTATCCGCCAAAAAGGCACTAATCCGATGTTCCTTTCTCTTGGCGCTATCCGTTGGGAAATAGTAGGCTCGCACGACGAAATCAAGGAGGTTTTGTCGCCGCTGATAATTTTTCCTATCAAGCTTACCTGTCCGGGCGACAAGGCGCAACCCGTCTATATCGAATTTGTCAACGACCAGATTTTCTTTAACCCGAGCTTCCTCCTGAAGCTCGAAAAAACCGTGCCCGGCATGAAGGGTAAGCTGCCCCTGCCCGTCGTTTTAGACGACATAAATACCGACGCTTTCGACATAACCGACTACTTCGACCGTTTGGAAACATACATAACCGACACGCTCGGCGATAATACTGAGGAGTCGCGCAGGCTGTTCGCTTTTGAGCGCGACGCGGCGGCTATCGCGAAGTACAACAACCGCGACATCTGCATGTACCACGACATAAGGCGCAACGAAACCGCGATAAAGGCTCACCCGCTGATACGCGCGGTGTTCGGTAAGCAGCCCGTAGAAAAGCCTGCGACGGATAAGCTCCCCTATTTGGCTACGGTATTTTCAAGCGACTGCCGCCAGCACGAAATCATAACCCGCGCCGTCACCGGTGAAAATCTCGTCGTCCAGGGACCTCCCGGCACGGGCAAAACCCAAACCATCGCCAACCTTATCTCGGCGTATCTGGCGCAGGGCAAGCGCGTGCTTTTTGTGTCGCAAAAAATAGCGGCGCTGTCCGAGGTCTACAACAAAATGCCCGACTCTCTGCGGCCTTATCTGCTGCGCATGGATTACGAGACGGAAAGCTCGCGCATAGACGTTAATACCGTGCATTCCGAGCTTCACGACACGTTGCTAAAAACAAGCCCCGTAACCAACGCGGTTACCGCGCTTGCGGACAGAGAGAGCGTTTACCGCAAGCTTGCCGTCGCCAAGGAGGCTATGTCGGATTACGCGCAGATTATGTTTAAGCTGCCGCTGTCGCTGAGCGGTCCTCTCTACGGGCTGTTAGACGAATATTGCCGCAACCTCGACGCGGAAACGGTAGACTTCGACACGCCGGAGCGTTGCTTCGCGATAGACTACGGGGCGTACGCCGCGATCAAGGATTGCGTCGCCAAAATCAACACCCTGCTCGCGCGGCTGACGGACGGACATATTTTTCCGCTCGGCTTGAATCCGTGGGTCGGTCTGATGCCCGCGACCGAGGGCTACGACGGCGTTTATCAAAAAGCCCTCGCGCTTACCGACGGGGTAAACGGGCTGCTGTCCGCGCTCGGCGTTTACGCGGAAAATCACCCCGCGCGCGCGGAATTTCTTATGAGTATCGACTGCCGCACGGCGGCAGAGCTTACCGATTACGATATTTCGCCCGAGCAGACGCGCGCGTTCTTAAAGAGCGGCACGCTAAAGGAAGCCGCGCTCGAAATAACCGCGCTTGCGACCGCGATTATAGACGGAGAAGCGCGTATCGCATGGCTGAATACTCTCGGCGGGGACGCTCTGAACGCCGACGCGGGTATGCTGCCCGCCTTGAAGC
Source organism: Clostridiales bacterium (assembly GCA_031290295.1). Taxonomy (GTDB): domain Bacteria; phylum Bacillota; class Clostridia; order Christensenellales; family DUVY01; genus JAITNT01. The sequence goes on along the minus strand of JAITNT010000197.1, from coordinate 10,632 downwards.
TCCTCAAGCTTGACCGCAAGCTTCCGACGGCGCTTTGCTTCAGAATCGCCGCCGCCGCGCCTTTTTACGATAAGCTTATGCGTTCCGCCGCCGAGCAGTCCGTCCTGAAGGCGGCGTGGCTCAAGTACCGCGACGAAACGGCCGCGGCGTTCGCGGCTTATGAAACGGCGGTAAAAATACTCGACGAAAAAAAATTCGCCGGCGTTAAGCGGCAGGAAGCGTTGATTGCTTGCTACAAGCCGCTCGAAAAATACGACGGCTGCGACAAGCCCAAAACGCTCGACCTTTTCGCTAAGGCGGCGTACGGCAAAATAATCAAAAAATACGCGCGGCACCCGGAATTTACGAGCTTCAAGGAGGCGTGCGGCGCGCTCAAAGCCTTTACGGAATGCACGGCGCATACCGCGACGGCTCAAGCCGTTTTGCAATCGGTCAAGCAGGTAATCAAAACCGAGATAACCGAGGCGGATGCGGAGGACTTCCTCGCTCTGCTCGGCTTCACGGGCGGGTACGATGCCAAGAGGTTAGAAAGCTGTCTGCAAGGAATCTTTGCCGCCGAGCCGGTTCTGCGCCGCGCGCTCAAGGCGGTCGGGGTTACAGCCGAGCAGGCGGGCGCCGCGGAGGGCGTTATCGCTATTTATGAGACCGCCGCCCTTATCAAGGAATTCGGCGGACGCGTCGAGGCCGCGGAGACGCGATACGGCTTTAAGTCCGAGTGCGACGCGGACGCGGACGCGTGGAGAAATTATTCGCGCAAGATTAACGCGCTCGCCCGACTGCAGGAAATGCACGGCGCGGGCGTTACTGCCTCCGACACGGCGGTAACGGATGTCCTCGCCGCCGTCGCAAGACTTCAAGCCGACCTGAACGTCAAAAAAACCTTAGACGCGCTAAGCGGCTTCTATGCCGATAATTTCGCCTCCTCGGCGTATCGCGGGCTTACTCAAATACGGCTTGCCGACCTCAAAATTTGGGTCGCGCACGTTGCCGACCGCGCCGCCCTTGCGGACGCGGTAAGCTTAGGCGCCATGCTCGGCGCGGAGTACCCCGTGAATATTCCGCGGTTCTTCCGCGACTACCTTGCCGCCGACCGCAAAAAATTTCCGTTCGCCAGGCTCGAGGAGCTGTTCGCGCACAGCTTCCTGCGGTTGTGCATTATCGGCGCGGAGCAAAAGCTCGACAAGTTCGCACGCAATTTAACGCGCAACAGTCTGGTGGATAACCTGACCGCGGTGAGAGACGGCGAGGCGGCGCTTTGCGCGCTTAACGCCAAAATTACCGCGCACAGTCTTTCGCACGGGTTCGACCCTAAGTCCGACGAGTTCGGCTTCCTGCGGGTAAAAAATCAATTCAAGACGGGTCGCGCGCTGTTTAAGGAAAAGCCCGGGCAAATACTCAAGCTCAAGCCCTGCCTGATTATGTCCCCCTCTACGGTAAGCCTGCTGTTGCGCCCCAAGGACTACGCGGAGTTCGACGCCGTCATCTTCGACGAGGCGAGCCAGCTGACGCCGGAATACGTGATACCCGCGCTTTACCGCGCGAAGCAGTGCGTGATAGTCGGCGACGAGCATCAAATGCCCATAATACGGCATTTCGTACGGACGACGGACGACGGGGCTTCGGACGACGACGATCTGTTAAGCGTCGCCTCCGTGCTCGACCTTGTAAATCAGAACGCGTCCTTCGATTCCGTTCCGCTTTTGAGCCATTACCGCAGTCTTACCGAAACCCTCATCGACTATTCGCAGTCGCGCTACTACAAGGATCTGATAACCTTTCCGTCCGTAACGCCGCGCACAAGCGAACGCGGCTTGTTCGACGTGTACGTAGAGGACGGCATTTGCGAGGGCGGCGTTAACCTGAAGGAAGCGGTTTGTATTTGCGATAAGCTGAGGGAACACTTCGGGCGTTACTTCGACGAGGCGTCGGGACGACTTACGCAATCCGTAGGCGTAGTTACGTTCGGACAAAAACAAGCGCAAAGGGTGCATGATTTGATTGACAGAGACAAGTACTTGTCGGGTATAATAAGCAGGGTGCGTTCCCTAAAGGACGAGGTCGCCGATAAAAATTTCTTTATCCGCACGATCGAGAACGTGCAGGGTCACGAGATGAGCAAAATCATTCTGTCCCTCACCTACGGACGCAGAGAGAACGGCAAAATTGTCAACGCCTTCGGTACGCTTAACCGTAACGGCGAGGACACTCTCGGCGAAAAGGTCTTTAACGTAGCCGTCACGCGGGCGCAATCCGCCGTAATGCTCATTCACTCCGTGCGCTCTTACGAGATAACCGTGCCGTCCTTACAGTACATACGCGAATACATCGAAAGGGTCGAGCGCTTCGATTCCGACGACTCCGGGGCGCAGTTCGTCACCGACAAGGAGGACAGCGGCTTTATTTCGGGCGTAGCGGACTACCTCGCGGGATTGGGCATCGACCGAAAGCGCATAGTTTGTAATTACGGCATCACCGAAAATTCCGTCCGCATACCGATCGCGGTGCTGTCCGAGGATCTGACGAGCGCGCAATTAGGCGTCATGTGCGAAAAACAGCCTCGCAAGTTCGATTACACAGACTATACGGTAAGGTATCCCGACACCCTCAAGGTTCGCGGCTGGACGCTATACCCCGTCTACATTTACGACTGGATAAAAAACACCGCCGCCGAACGGGAAAATCTCAAAAAAGCCGTGAGGAAGCACGTCTCGTCGATACCGGCTATTTGAAGAGTATAAGCACAAAAAAACGATAAAGGAGAAATATAATGGCAGAACAAAAAAGCCTTACCAAGCTGGAGGAAGAAAGCGCGCGCGAGGTCAACAACATGTTCCAGCAAATACGGCTCGAGGAAAGCAAGCAGAGAATCGACGCAAAAATCGACGCCTCTCTTACGAAGTATATCGACGTCTGCACTAAGTACGATCAGGAGCACCCGATAGCGCGAATGACGGCGGCAATGCTTAACATTCTCGTCCCCCTGCAGGAATTCACCGATCTGATCCTGAACATGGAGGATATGATGAGCATGCTCAACGAAACGCTTGTGCTTATGGACAACGCGCTGCTCATGATCGACGATTTCTTCACGCCGGAAACGCAGAAGTATTCCGTTTTCAGGAGCATAAAGCAGTATTTCAAACGCCGCCGTTATTGGTCGCAGTGGAAACGCCGCATACAGCACGTGCAAAGCGTTTTCCGCAACATAACCGGCGCGTCGGCGCAGTTCGGCAAGACGCTCGATAAGATGTCCGCGAGCTTTGCGCCTAAGAAAAAAACAAAAAAAGGTCAAACGCCCGCGGGTGCGCTGTCCCCTCAGGTGCAGATGCTGCTCGACAAAAAGCTTGCGGATTCACGCGCGGACGGAACGGGCGGCGCAACCGGCGCGCCCGACTTCGCCCCGGCACCTAGCGGCGGCGGAAGCTCGACCGGCGCGCCCGGCGTAGACGATTTGATTTAACCGACGGCATAGGGAGAAATTATACATGAGTAATATCAAGAAGGATTCCGACGACGCTAAGGGCAAGACGGGCGGATTAAGCATCGAGGAGCTAAAAGCCGAATACGCGCAGGCAAAGGAAAAAATCCGCGCGCTCTTAAAAATCAAAAAGGACCGCAACGAGCTTAACGACAAGGACAAGAGCGCAATCCGCATGGCGTACCTGCACGCGGCAAGAACGGCAAAGGCACTTTCGGAACGCGTGGTCGATTACGAGCTTCAAAAGGGCTATAAGGACGACTATCAGAAGCTTTCCGCGGCGGCAAGCGCGTGCGGTTCGGCTATAAAAAGCAAGATTCCCGACACCAAGCTTGACGACGTTAAGGGGCTGAAGGAGGTCAAGCGCATAATCAATAACTTCATTTTTATCGCCAAGAACGACACGCTTGTCGAGCAATATAATCTTCAGGGCGGTCTCGGTATGCTGATGTACGGCCCGCCCGGCACCGGCAAAACCATGATGGCGGAGGCAATCGCCAACGCGATGAACCTGCCGCTTTTCATAATCACGCCGGCGGACATTTTTAAGTCCTACGTCGGCGAATCCGAGCAGGCCGTAAGAGATATCTTTACCGAGCTTGACTCCTGCGAGGACGGCGCGATACTTTTTGTAGACGAATGCGAATCCATATTCAGCAAGCGTTCGCAGGACACCAAGGACTACAAGGCGGCGGTAACCACCGAGCTGTTGCAGCGCATGAACGGCTTCGGCGTAAGCGGCGCAAAGCGCATTATGCTCGCCGCCACCAACCGCCCCGACGCGATCGATCCCGCCTACCTCAGGTTCAAGCGTTTTTCGTATCAGCTGTATGTGGAGCTGCCCGACCCCGAGGCAAAGCTGGAAATAATCCGCAAAAAAATCCCGCCGGTAGGGCTTGCCGACGATATCACCGAGGAAATGATTCTCGAAATGGCGTGCGTGCCCGACGGCAATTATTCCGCCGCCGATATTTGCGGCATAATCGAAAACGCCTGTATGTACGCCATAAGCGAGCTGCAGGATCGGCAAATAGCCAACGCCATACCTCTCACCCGCGAAATGATAACCCGCTCCTTCAAGGAAAATCCGTCCCGCCTGACCGACGAGATGTTAGCGATGTATAAGACGTTTAAGATAGAGTAAGGTAGAACCCGACCAAACGTGAATCGGCGCTGCGACAGCCGCCCTCTATGGGCGGCTGTCTTGCTTCTCCCGATTCGGTCGGACTTAAATCAGGGTCGCTCCGCAAAAATGCGCTATAACTAGCGCTCCGGTTTTAATAGTATTGTGTACGAATGAAAGTTACTCTACTTGCTGCCGTACACTATACAAAACAAACAAAATCCATGTCATTCTGAGCTTGTCGAAGAATCTCTTCGCCGCTAAGCCGCGATAGACGCGAATGCGCGCTCGCTCCGCCTGCGGCTTCGTCTCGCTTTTCGCATTCGGGCGGACTTCAACGGCAATAGAGTATGTTCATACCGCGCGCAAGCGGCATATATCGTCCCTTTCAGCGTCCGTCTGTGTTCTTTTTTCTTGGCGTAGTTCTACTACGCCTGCGAAAAAACGCCTTGATGGACACTAAAATTGACTGAAATCTGCACGCCTTCGGCGGTATGAACATACTCGTCTTATCCGGGTTATTACGGTATACTCGTATAGTACGGTTAATAGCCGCCATTGTCATTGCGAACGAGGCGAAGCCGATGTGTGGCAATCCAGTTTAACTCTCCGCTCTTTCCCCTCTTCACCGCTTACCAATCATTCTCTTGCCCTCTATTCTCTAATCGGTTTCCAGGCTGCGACGGGCTTTTTCCTTTTCGGCAAACCTTTTGTTAATCATGCGCAGCGCGTACGGCGTAAAAATAAGAAAAACTACCGTCTCCGCAATGGGATAAGAGAACCAAAAGCCCGTTCCGTTTTGCGCTATCGTAATATAGCCGAGCAGCGCCGCCATGGGGATCAATATTATCACCTGCCTGAGCAGCGACATAATCAGAGAAATCGCGCCCTTGCCGAGCGACTGTGTGGCCGTTGTATTCACTACGTTAAAGGCGGCGGGGAGGAAACAAACGGCTATTATCCTCAGCGCGGTCGTAGCCGCGGCTATATATTGAGAAACCCTGTCGGGGGACACGTCCCCGCCGATGCCGAAAAGCCGCACCAGATACTGCGGCATAGTCAAAAACAGTATAAAACCGACCGTCATTATTATCAGCGAGGTAATCATGGCTTTTTTGTAGGCCTGCTTATACCGCGCCTTGTCGCCGTACCCGAAATTATAGGACAGTATCGGCATCAGCCCCTGCATCAGCCCGAAAAGCGGCATAAACACAAAGGCGTTCAGCTTGAGATAAACCCCTAGAATCGGGATTCCGAATTCGTTAATCGGAATAACTATCAGATTGAGAATGAGCACGGTAAAGGCGTTTACGGCGTTCATAACGATAGTGGGCAGCCCGATAATCAAAATGCTCGCGATGTCCGTCCGCTTTACCCTGAAGCCTCTCGGCGAAATCGAAACGTCCTGCTTCTTAAAAATAAATACGGCAAGCGCAAAAAGCATGGATGCGACTTGCCCGATAACGGTAGCGAGCGCCGCCCCGAGCGTCCCCATGTCAAAAACAAAAATAAACAGCGGATCGAGCGCGATATTTATTATCGCCCCGATAAGCTGACTTATCATAGGCATTTTCATGTTGCCGGTGGCCTGCAATATCCTTGCGCAATTTACGCCGACAAAAACGCCCGCGCAGCCTATCATGCAAACGCTCAAATAGGTAGTTCCGTATTCCGCGACGGCGCCGCCCGCCTCGGTAAAGCCCTCGATAAACGGTCCGGAAACGATAAACCCGAGCGCGGTAAAAATAACCGCCCCGATTACGGACAAAAGCATTCCGGTCTTAGCCGCCTGCGAGGCCTCCTCCGGCTTGCCCTCGCCGAGCTTTTTTGCTATTTGCACGTTCGTGCCGACGCCGATACCGATAGCCGCGGCTATCATCAAAAGCTGCATCGGGTTAGCGATCGAAAGCGCGGTTATGCCGTCTAGGCCGTATTTCATGCCGATAAAAATAGTGTCCGCGACATTGTACAGCGCCTGCACGAGCATGGAGACTATCGCAGGCAGCGCCATTACGAACAGCAGCTTGCCGACGGGCATTTCTTTCATTTTTTTGGAGCGCAGCTGTTCACGATCGATAACCTCGATCGCCGCCGCTCCCGGTTCTTCACTCATTTGTACTTCCTCTCAAGCCGCTACCCCGATTGATATTTATCCTGCGCGGTAATAAAAACGGATATTTATCTATTGTACAATAAATCTATAAAATATGACAACAAATTGCGCCCTGTTTTTTCAATAGACTTGCCCGGCGCGTTGTGCTAAACTATAAACGGTAAAGGGTGCGCAACCGCGCTTTCCTCTGCCGGATTAAAAGGAGATTATATTTATGAACAACGAAAGCCCGTTTGTCAGGTGCAAGCATTGCGGTTCGATCGCCGTCCTACTCAAAGACAGCGGCGTGCCGCTCGTTTGTTGCGGGGAAAAGATGTCGCGTTTACAACCGAACACGGCGGACGCGTCGCACGAAAAGCACGTTCCCGTAATCAGCGTCAAGGATCGTACCGTCACCGTGGATATCGGAACGGCGGCGCATCCGATGCTTACGGAGCACTACATAGAATGGGTGGGCTTGGAGCTTAAACGGGGCGCGTATTATAAGCCGCTTTTTCCCGGCGAAGCTCCGCGCATAACCTTTGCGCTTTCGGCGGACGACGAGGTTGTCGCCGCGTTCGATTACTGCAATTTACACGGGCTGTGGCGGAAAGAGCTATAATTGCCGCCGCCCCGGTCAAACGGTTTGTAACATAGGGTTCGCCGGGGCGGGCGCATTTTTATGCGTTTGCCCCTGAAGCGCCCGCGCGCTTAATGCTTGACCGCTTTTTTAGGGAACGAAGTTGCCTCCGCAATCGCCCGGGTCAGCGCGCCGAAGGCTTCGCGGTCGTCTATAAGGGACACAACGTAATGCTCCTTTGCGCCGTCATAGGGGAAGCCTTTCTCGTTATCCGCGCCCAGTATGCGCGAGGTAGTGTCGTTAATTTTGACAAAGACGGTGTCGTCGCATACCAAAAGAACGGGTTTGGCGTCCAGGTAAATCATGTATTCCCCGAACATCCTCTTGTACCGTACCTCGCCCGCGTCGGCAAGCTGCTCGCAAAGATAAAGTACGGTGTCTAATTTTGTAGCCATTTGCCACTCTCCTTTTTTTAATACCCGCAACCGCTTATATGCGTTTATATTATACCACCGTTTATGGATAATTACAAGATTTTAGCTTGACTAGTGCGCCGTTTATTGGTATATTTGTATTATCGGCGTATGAACGGGGGAATGAGAAATGGAAAAACGCAAGTGTAACGAGGGCGGGGATATTTCGTTGCTAGGCTTCGGGTGTATGCGTATGCCTTGCGAGAGTAAGGACAGTCCAAAAATTGACCGAAAGGAGGCGTTTAAGCTTCTGGATTACGCTTACGCAAACGGCGTCAATTACTACGACACCGCGTGGATGTACCACGGCGGCGACAGCGAGCCGACCTTGGGCGCGTGGCTCAAAACTATCGACAGAAGCACGGTTAAGGTCGCCACAAAAATGCCTATGTGGGAGATCGAAAAGCCCGGGGATTTGGACAGGGTTTTCGACACTCAAATGCAAAGGCTCGGCGTCGGTTATTTCGACTTCTACCTCGTGCATGCGCTCGACGGGGACAATTACAAAAAAATGAAGGACTTCGGAGCGTACGAGTTTCTCAAAAAGAAAAAAGAGCGGGGAATTATAAAACGTCTGGGCTTCTCCTTTCACGGCGACCGCAAAACCTTTGACGATATACTGGCGGAGTATAAGTGGGATTTCACGCAAATACAGCTAAACTATATCGATTGGGACGGTCAAAACGCAAAATATTATTACGGCGAGCTTGCCGACCGCAAAATTCCCGTCGTCATAATGGAACCCGTCCGCGGCGGACTGCTTGCCGCGCCCTGTAAGGACTCGGCGGATATTTTTAAGGCGGCCGCGCCCGACAGAAGCGTCGCGTCGTGGGCGTTGCGTTACGTCGGCTCGCTGCCCGGCGTGATGACCGTCCTGAGCGGCATGTCTACGCTCGGTCAGGTTAAGGATAATATAGCGACCTTCGGCGCGTTTGAGCCGCTGTCCGACGCCGAACAAAGAACCGTTGCCGACGCGCTCGCGGCATACAAAAAGTTCTCCACAATTCCCTGCACCGGCTGCCGCTACTGCATGGACTGTCCGTCCGGCGTGGATATCCCCGCAAATTTCAAGCTGTACAACGCGCACCGGCTCGGCGAAAAGAACATGAAGGAGTCCGTGCGCGACCTTAAAGAAAGGGAGCTTGCTCTCTCTTGCACGGAGTGCAAAAAATGCGTCCCTAGATGCCCGCAAGGCATCGACATACCTAAGGAGCTAAAGCAAGTCGCTTGGGTGCAAAGGGTTATATAGCCGCAAACAGCCCTAAACCCCTTGCGAGCAAGGAGCATAGCCGCCACAAAAAAGAAAGGAAGTAAATTTTATGGAAAACACTCAAGCCCTCAAAAAGGAATATTCAATTCCGGTAAAGGCGATAATTTCCGTCGGTCTGGTCGCCGCCGCCGTCCTGCTCCCGTGGCTTACGCACATGGCGGGCGGACGGACGCTCGGCGCACAGCTGCTGCCCATGTATCTGCCTATAATTCTCGCGGGCTTCCTGGTAGGCCCCCTGTTCGCCGCGGGCGTCGCCGCGCTCTCGCCGGTACTCGCGTTCGCGATAACCGGTATGCCTCCCGCCGCCGCCCTGCCTTTTATGACCGCCGAGCTTATCGTTTACGCGCTTGTATGCGGCATACTGTATTCTAAGGCTTTCAAAAAAAGCCTGCCCGGAATACTCCTCTCGACAGCGCTTGCGATAATCGCGGGCAAGGGCGTTTACGCGCTGGGCGTGCTGACGTTCGCCGCCGTTACGCCGCTCACTCTCGACGGCTATTTCGCCGCAATTATCGCCGGCTGGCCGGGTATGCTGATACAGTTCACGGTTATACCGTTAACGGTAAAGCTACTCGGGCGGTAATTTTTTATAAATTAATGCGAAGCGGCTTTACGTTGCTTTAGGAGATATTATGACCGATTTAGAAAGGGCGGTCGCGCTCTTTAGAGAAAACAATTATACGGTAACCGCGGTAAAGGGCGAGCGCGAATTTACCTCGCATAAAACGGGGATTTCCCCCTTGTCCGACCTCTTAAAAGACGATCCGGGCGCACTCATAGGCGCGTCCGTCGCCGATAGGGTTGTCGGAGGCGCGGCGGCGTTCCTTGCCGCCTACGGGCAAGCCAAGGCGGTACACGCGGGGCTAATGAGCGCAAGAGGCGCAGAGGTGCTGGAGCGGTACAATATTTCTTACGACTGCGACCGAAAAACCGACATAATTCTCGCCCGCGACGGCGTTTCCGTATGCCCTTTCGAGCGGCTCTGTTTGAGTATAGACGATCCCGCCGAGGCTTTCGCCGCCATAACCGCCAGAATCGCGGTGTTGCGGGCGCAAAAAGCGCAAAGGGCGGAAGAGGCGAGGAGCGAAGAGGGCAAATAAATGTCTTAGCAAGCGGCGAAGCGGGTTCGGATTCCTACGGCGCGCTAACGCGCCTCGCTAATGACATGGCGGCTTTTACACGCGCACGGTATATTCGACAATACATTACCCGTACACACACATTAACCCGCACACAATACAACAAAACCCTATCCATGTCATTCTGAGCAACGTCGAAGAATCTCTTCGCAACTTACCAATCATTTAATTAGCCCTTTTTGTCATTGCGAGGAGCTGAAAGCGACGTGGCAATCTAGAAACCGCCCGCTATCCGTGGTAACCATAAAAAGGAAAGAGAAAGAGGATAAAATTAAACCGGATTGTCACAGCGCGCTAACGCGCCTCACAATGACGGATAGGGTTTTAATGGTATGGGTACTGGCGGACAAACAGTGGCTGTCATTAGACTTGTTGCAAAACCTCATTTAAGGGGCGTTTTGATAATTCACTATTCCACAAATTAGGTTAAATCTTAGTCTGAAATTTTTTCGTTTATTACGGTATCTTTGACTTGCT
>JAITNT010000165.1 GCA_031290295.1 Clostridiales bacterium | reverse complement strand
GATAACTATGGACATATTAAAACTAAAGCCAGCCGTCAAGGACTACATTTGGGGCGGCACAAAGCTCATAACGGACTGGGGAAAGGATTCCTTAGGCAAAAGCGTTATCGCCGAAACGTGGGAGCTTTCTCTGCATCCGGACGGGCTTACGCGCGTGGCGGGCGGCGAATACGACGGGCGCACGCTCGCGGACGTTCTTGCGGGGTCGGGCGCGGCGGCGCTCGGTACGGCGGTTGCGGGCGCGGCGGATTTTCCCGTGCTGATTAAGCTCATTGACGCTAAGGATAATCTTTCGGTGCAGGTTCATCCCGACGACGGTTACGCGCGCCGCGTCGAGGGGCAGTACGGCAAGACCGAGGTTTGGTATATAATAGATGCCGAGCCGGGTTCCGGGATTTATTTTGGCTTTAAGAAAAGAATAACGAAAGCCGAGTTTTTGCGGCGTATACGGCAAAAAACGCTTACCGAGGTTCTTAACCTCGTCGAAGCCAAGCCCGGCGACGTGTTTTTTATCGAGGCGGGGACGGTACACGCGATTTGCAAGGGTCTTACGCTTTGCGAAATACAGCAGAGCTCGAACGTCACCTACCGCGTTTATGATTACGGAAGAATCGGCGCGGACGGCAAGGAGCGCCCCTTGCATATAGACAAGGCGGCGGACGTAGCCGCGTTGACCCCGCCGAGAGCGCGGCCCGCGGTTATATCCGGCGCGTGCCGGATTATAGCGGACTGCCGTTATTTCAAGGTGACGGAGACGGTCGTAACCGGCGGCTTTACGGCGTGCGCCGACGCGCGCAGCTTTCAAGCGGCGACGCTTGTTAACGGGGCGGGGACGGTAGGCGGCTTAACGGCGGTGCGCGGCGACACGTTTTTTGTGCCGGCGGGGTACGGCGAATATGAAATAAAAGGAAATTGTACCGTATTAATCACTACGGTTTAGAAGGAGAAAAATATGTTATATTTAGGAATTGACTTGGGCGGGACTAATATCAAAGCCGCCGTCGTCGACGGCGAGGGCGTAATTATTAAAAAAGGCTCGCACAAAACGGACGCAAAAAGAGGGTCGCTTTATGTAATCAAAGACATGGGGCAGCTTTGTGTCAGGCTGCTGGAGGAGGCGGGAATAGCTCTTGACGGTATAAGCGCGGTCGGGGTCGGCGCGCCGGGTACTATCGACAGCGATAACGGCGTCGTCTATTACTCCAATAACCTTGAATGGCGCAACGTTCCGCTTGCCGATGAGTTGCGAAAAATTATCGATAAGCCCGTTTATATCTCCAACGACGCCAATGTCGCCGCTCTCGGCGAGGCGATGTTCGGCGCGTCTAAGGGCTGCACGGATTCGATTTTTGTAACGCTCGGCACGGGCGTGGGCGGCGGCGTTATTCTCGGCGGCAAGCTCTTCGAGGGCAACAAGTCGGCGGGCGCGGAGTTGGGACACGTAAAGCTGGGCGACGCCAAACGCCAATGCACCTGCGGGCGTTACGATTGTTGGGAAACATATTCCTCCGCAACGGCGTTAATCCGCGACACAAAGGAGGCTATGCGCCGCAACAAAAATTCCGCCATGTGGGAGCTTGCGGGCGAGCTTGATAAGGTAGACGGCAGGACGGCTTTTACCTGCGCCAAGCACGGCGATTCCGCCGCGCAAGCGGTAGTAAACGAGTATCTGTACTATCTCGGCGAGGCTTTGATTAATCTTGCCAACGTCTTTCGCCCGCAAAAAATTCTCATCGGCGGCGGCATAAGCGGAGAGGGCGAATATATTATCAAGCCGCTTCAAAAAAGCATGGACGAGTGTATTTACGGCGGGCAGCAAGCCGCCTCGGTTAGGGTCGAGCTTGCCAGTCTCAAAAACGACGCCGGGATTTTGGGCGCGGCGGCGCTTGCCGTCAGCCATTCGACCGTTAAGGAGCAAAAATGAAGCCAAAAATTAAACGCATAATATCCGTAATCGCGCTTGTATTTATGGGCGTCTTTACCGTAGGTCTGATTGTTTCGGTAACGGTCGGTTGGGGCGGTATACCGGCGCTGGATTATGCGACTATAGGCTCGGGCGCGGTAGGCGTAGTGTTGTGGTTTGTAATTTACATGGAGCAGAAAAAAATATCCAACACCGAAAAGGAGCGCGAGCTTATGGAGCTTAAAGCGGCCGTAGCCGAAAAGGAAGCCGAGAAGCAAGCCGAAAAAAACGGCGGAGAGGACGCGGCTTCCGAGCCAGCGCCCGAGCCTAAAAAATAAGTAAGGTATTATGGAAACACGCGTTAAGCCGTACAACAAGGAATCGATTGCCGAGGGCGCGGAAATTATCAGGCGCGGCGGCGTAGTAGCCTTTCGCACCGAGACCGTTTACGGACTCGGCGCCAACGCGTACGACGCGGCGGCGGTGCGACAAATATTCCGCGCTAAGGGCAGACCCTCCGATAATCCGCTGATCGTGCATTTACCGTCCGTCGGCGGGATTGAAACGGTAGCGCGGGAGGTTCCGGATTACGCCGGAATACTTATCGACAGGTTTATGCCCGGGCCGCTGTCGCTCGTACTCAAAAAGCGCCCGCTTATACCCGACGCGGTGACCGCGGGATTAGATACGGTGGCGGTGAGAGTCCCCGCCGACGCCGCCGCCCGCGAATTTATCGCGGCGGCGGGAGTACCCGTCGCCGCGCCCAGCGCGAATCTTTCGGGCAGACCCAGCCCCACCGCCGCCGCCCACGTTTTAGCGGATATGAACGGCAAGATACCGTTAATACTCGGGGAGGAGCTTGCGGTAGTCGGGCTTGAATCCACGGTGCTCGATTGCACCGTTTATCCGCCTCAAATATTAAGAGAGGGCGGAATTACCCGCGAGCAGATAGAAGCGGCGTTAGGTATTACGCTGTCGGGCGCGGAGAAAAATTCGGACAAGCCGCGCGCCCCGGGCATGAAATATAAGCACTACGCGCCTAATATTCCGCTGTACTATGCGGCTAACGGGCGGGAAACGGCGCTTATAGACAAGCTGGAGGAGATAGGCGCGGACGGCGGGGCGGCGGTTATCGTGCTCACGCGGGCGGCGGCGGAGCTTTTTTGCGAGCTTGACTGCGACGTGTTGATAGCGGGCGAGGGGCTGAAGGAATCTGCGCGCAACCTTTATTCCGTGCTTCGCTCCGCCGAAAAAATCTTTGAAAATTTACTTGTGCTAGGCGCGCCCGACGACGGTATAGGACGGGCTATAAATAACAGATTAGAAAAAGCCTGCGGAGGTAACCTCCTGTGACGGAAAAAGCCGACGGCAAAAAGCCCGTCAAAATACTCTTTGTCTGCACGGGCAACACCTGCCGCTCGCCTATGGCGCAGGCCGTGCTGAAGGACATTTTGAAGCGCGAGGGGTTAGGCGGGAATTTCAGAATATCCAGCGCGGGACTGGGCGCGGCGGCGGGCGAGCCTATGCAGCCCGATGCAAAGACCGCGCTCGGACGGTTAGGCGTCAAAGCGCACGCGCATAAATCAAGACGGCTTACCGCCGCTATGCTCAAGACCGCGGATCTCATTATAACGATGACGCTCGCGCAAAAGCAAGCTCTTGCGGGCGGAGCGAAGATATTTTGTATCGCCGAGCTTACCGACGGGCGCGACGTTCCCGACCCTATCGGTCAGGGCGCTCGGGTTTACGAGCTTACCGCGCTCGAGCTTAAACGGAAGCTGGATATTATCTATAAGGACGTACTGTCAAAATAGCTTGACCAAAAACCTTAATT
>JAITNT010000005.1 GCA_031290295.1 Clostridiales bacterium | reverse complement strand
CGTTAAATCATAAAAATGCTTATGCGCCAAACTACCGTCATTGCGGTTGACGACAAGCAGCCGCGAGCTGTCGCGCGGCGTCAGCGGAACCTGCGCTATTAATTCCCCGGGAAGCTCGTAAAAAAAGTCGCTTTTATTCATCCGCGTCGTTTATGTCCTCGAACATCGAGCCTTGCACGCCCGTGGAATTTATCGCGCCGCTTATTTTGAGACGCGACTCGTAATCCGCGGGTATGGGGACATTCATATGCTTATATGCCGCCGGCATGGCAATCCTGCCGCGCGGCGTGCGCGCCAAGAATCCGAGCTGCAGCAAATACGGCTCTATGATGTCGATAATCGTAATTTGCTCCTCGCCCGTAGCCGCCGAAAGCGTACTAAGCCCCACGGGGCCGCCGCCGAATTTCACGATTAACGTTTCCAGTACCGCTCTGTCCGGGAAGTCAAGTCCCAGCTCGTCAATTTCCATCATGTCCAGCGAATCGCGCGCCGTTTGATAATCGATGCGTCCGATTCCCTTGACCTCGGCGTAATCCCTTACGCGTCTTAAAATCCGGTTAGCGATACGCGGCGTACCGCGCGAACGGCGCGCAAGCTCACCCTCCGCGCTCTTGTCGACTTCTATATTAAGAATGCCCGCGGAACGGCGGATTATTTCGGCAAGCTCGTCCCGGTTATAAAGCTCGAGCCTGTTCAGAATGCCGAAACGGTCGCGGAGCGGGCTAGACAGATTACCCGCGCGCGTCGTCGCTCCTATCAAAGTAAAATGCGCCAGCGGAATCCGCATAGTCTGCGCGTAGGGGCCCTTGCCCATAACGATGTCAAGGCTGAAATCCTCCATTGCGGGATACAATATTTCCTCCACCGTCTTAGAAAGCCTATGTATTTCGTCGATAAAAAGCACGTCGTTTTCTTGAAGATTACTAAGAATAGGCGCCAAATCAACCGCCTTGATAGCGGGGCCGCTCGTAATTCTGAACTGTACGCCCAGCTCGTTAGCGATAATATGAGCGAGCGTCGTTTTGCCCAGACCCGGTGGCCCGTATAACAAAACATGATCCAAAGGCTCCTTGCGCTTGAGGGCGGCGGATATATATACGGACAGGCTTTTTTTTGCCTTTTCCTGCCCTATGTATTCCGCCATTATCTGCGGTCGCAGGGTATTCTCTATATCGGCGTCCTGCTCGGTTCGCATACTGGAAATAAATCTTACGTCCTCACTCATTTATTAAAGCTCCTTAACGCCCTCATAATAATGTCCTCGGTTTTCAGCTTGTCCGCATCCGCGACGTTGTTAACGGCGAGCACCGCGTCCGTTCGCGAAAACCCGAGCGCGGATAACGCCTCAACGGCCTCCGCGGCGGCCGTACGCATACCGCCCGCGGTAACGCCCAGACCTGCGGTGAGCGCTTCTACCTTTTCTTTAAGCTCCAGTATGATACGCTCCGCGGTTTTTTTGCCTAACCCCTTAATTCCTGACAGCGAAGCCGTATCGCCGGTGACGATAGCAAGCGCAAGCTCGGGCGTCCGCATACCCGAAAGCGCCGCGAACGCAACCTTAGGGCCGACCCCCGAAACGGAGGTCAGGCGTAAAAACATTTGCTTTTCCGTCTTATCGGCAAAGCCCAGCAGGGATACGCCGTCCTCTTTGACGTTCATATGGCAATAAAGCGAAATTTCGTTGCCGACGGCGCATTTGGATAACGTAAAGGCGCTCACGTTAAGCTCGTACCCTATTCCGTGATTTTCGATTGTAACGCAACCGTCCGAGGTTTCCGCAACCCTTCCGCTGATAAAACTATACATAAATTCCCTTCTTCTTTTTCTTTACGCTTTAGACGTTGTCGGTAAAGCCTCTCTAAATAAAGTTCGTATTAAGTTGTACGCTTGTTCGCGCATGCGTTATCGCAAGCGCAAGCGCGTCCGCGGCGTCGTCAGGACCGGGAAGCTTTGTCATGTTAAGCATCATTTTGACCATAAGCTGTATTTGCGTCTTTTCCGCCTGTCCGTACCCGGTCAAAGCGGACTTTACCTGAAGCGGCGTATATTCGTAAAGCTTTCCGCAAAATTTCCTCGCCGTAAGCATGATTACGCCGCGCGCCTGCGCCACGACCATTGCGGTCTTTACGTTCTTGGCAAAGAACAATTCTTCAACCGCAATTACCTCGGGTCGATGCCTGTCAAAAAGTGTATTCAAGGCTTCTTCGATTATAACTAACCTGTCGGGAAGCTTAAAATCCTTAGGAGTAGAGATTATACCGTAATCGACGAGCGTTATCCTTTGATTATGCGCTTTATCGATTATGCCGTAGCCGACGGTAGCAAGACCGGGGTCGATACCGAATATTATCAAAAACTCACTCCTTCCGAATTTATGCGGGAAAACGTTCTAAGTCCGTCCCGTTATCTCTAAATCAACGGCTTTCCGTCCATTTCCTTAGGAATATCCAGCCCCGCGATTTTTAACAGCGTAGGCGCGACGTCGCCGAGATTACCGCCCTCGCGAAGCTTAGCGCCCTTAAAACGGTCGTCCGCGATAATAAGCGGCACAACGTTAGTCGTATGCGCCGTAAAGGGCGAGCCGTCGGGGTACGTCATCTGCTCGGCGTTACCGTGGTCGGCGGTTATAATAACGCCTCCCCCGCGCGACAAAATGAGGTCTGCAAGCCTCCCAACGCATTCGTCAACCGTCTTGACCGCCTTGCAAGCCGCTTGCATTACTCCCGTATGCCCGACCATATCGCAGTTTGCGAAGTTAAGAATCATAAAATCGATTTTGTCGGAATTAATGTGATTTGCCGCTTTTTGCGTTACCTCGTATGCGCTCATCTCGGGCTGCATGTCATAGGTGGCTACCTTAGGACTCGGGATTAACTCGCGGATTTCGTTAGGGTTTGGCTGTTCTACGCCGCCGTTAAAGAAGAACGTCACATGTGCGTACTTCTCCGTTTCGGCAATCCGCAGCTGCGTAAAGCCCTTAGCCGAAATATATTCGCCGAGAGTATTAGCCAGCTCCTTAGGCGGATAGGCGGTGACAATATTCTTAAACGTCGCGTCGTACTGCGTCATGCCTACGTAATAAATCCTTCTGTAGCCGCCCTTGCGCTCGAACTCGTTGAAATCGGGATAAATTATCGCGCGGCTGATTTCGCGCGCGCGGTCGGAGCGGAAGTTGTAGAATATAACGCTGTCGTCCGCCTTTACGCCGGCATAAGACCCTACGGTTATCGGGTCGATAAATTCATCGGTTTTGCCGCGCTCATAGCTCGTCCGCACGCCGTCCGACGCGGTATCGAACCGCGCACCCGCGCCGTCGAACATACAGCCGTAGCCCTTGCTCACTCTCTCCCAACGGTTATCCCTGTCCATAAAATAATAACGTCCGACGACGGTGGCGATTTTGCCCGTATTCAAAGCCCGCATTTTGGCTTCTAACGCTTCGATGTAGGTTATGCCGCTCGAAGGCGGCGTGTCGCGCCCGTCCGTAACGCAATGCACGCAGACATTTTTCAATCCGCGCTTAGCGGCAAGCTCGAGCAACGCATATAGATGATCAAGACTGGAATGCACGCCGCCGTCGCTAAGCAGCCCGACAAGGTGCAGAACCGAGGAATGCCTCTCGCAGTTATCGATAGCGCCGAGAAAAGCCGGGTTAGTGAAGAAATCTCCGTCCTTTATCGATTTGTCTATCATAGTGATGTCCTGATAAACGATGCGCCCCGCGCCCAAATTCAGATGACCCACCTCGCTGTTGCCCATTTGACCCTCGGGCAGTCCCACGCTCAAGCCGCTCGCCTCGATAGTAGTATGCGGAAACTTCCGCATTAATCCGTCAAGCCTAGGCGTACCCTGCACCGCAATAGCGTTGCCTTCCCTCTCGCTCCTCAAACCGAAGCCGTCCATAATAATTAAAGCATAAGTTTTTTTCAATTTTTACCTCTTTATCGATGTCATTAGCGAATGGGGCGATGCCGAAGCGTGGCAATCCGAACCCTCTTCGCCGCTTGCTAGCCGCCCATACGCGAATGCGCGCTCGCTGCGCCTGCGGCTACGTCTCGCTTTTTCGCATTCGGGCGGACTTTTGCCGACCAAGCGTGAATCGGCGCTACGCTTCGGCGTTACCGCCTTGCTTGCTTAATCCGATTCAGTCGGACTTAAAGAGGTTTAGTCTATCCGGGTGTGTACCGTAGCACGTTACT
>JAITNT010000202.1 GCA_031290295.1 Clostridiales bacterium | reverse complement strand
TTAATTAAGAAGACTAAAGTGAACATTGATTTGGTAGCATATAACTCTGAAACGAAAATTGTAACGCTGATTGAGGTCAAGGGCGGGAGCAAGAATAAAAAGTATAAAGAAACATTGCTTAGATGCTTGTTAGAAATTGAAACATACTATCGTATCTTGATGCCAACGAAAAAGCTTTTTTTTGACACATTGAAATCCGACGATTCAGGTCGAAGCATAGAAAACGCAGGTGAAATAAAAAAGGGCATCTATATTCCCAAAGAATCGCAAGCGGCAGAAGAGCTAACAGAAATGAATGAGGGGGGAAGACCACATCTGAAAGAATTGTTTTCCACGTTCGGAACGCAGATTCAAGATGTCGTTGTTTTTTGATTATAGCCATACTATAAGATGTAAAAACTACACTACAAAAAACAAGATATGTAAATTCGCTTGACTTATTTAACAAAATGTGGTATTATATATATAATGGCGGCGCAAGACAGCGACTTAGCGCGGTCAGAGCATGAAAAGCAATCACGCAAAACAGCCACAACTGAATAGGTGAATAGGATACCTTAAAGCGAGCCGGGAGCAGCTTTGTACCGCGGCGACGACCTTTAAGAGAAAACCCGATTAGCGATCGGAGGAAACGGATAACCACAAAAAGGCATAGGCATAAAATATGGAAATGCAAGACTACAAAATTTATGGAGGTTAATATGGAAAACAAGAAAATAACGGTGGGAATTTTTTGGATTGCCGACGAGGGATGCGCGGCGGCGGAAAAGTCGAGCGACCTTATTTATGATAAGGAAAGCTATGAGTACGGCGGCGGCAGTAACTTTATCAATTACAGCGGTTCGCACTTCGATATGTGGTGCGGCTTGGCGGCGGAGCAGTACGGCGGCAAGTACAAGAATTACGATTGCTATCACTTTCCCCGCGGACGGTTGTTATACGATTGCGTAGAAAAGAAAATGCTGGTGTATATCGACATTGCGGCGTTGGCGCATAGAGAAGACTTTGAAACGGAATTAAAAGCGGCGTTCGGGCTTGATAAATTTGAATACCGCACGGACGAGCATTATCAAAGCGAAACAAGCCGCAGCCACGATAACGGCATTTTTGTGGATATAGAAACCGTAGGGCTAAAAGAAACCGACCGTATTGTGCGGATTAAAGCCATGCGCGGCGCGGGGGTGGGATTTTTTGAAAGAACGATAAACGTCGGCGAAGTATCCGAGAACATACGGAGGATTATAGAGATTACACAAGAGGAAATCGACGGCGGCGTGAGCGAGGAGGACGCGATAAAAGCCTTTGTTAAGGCTGCAAAATCGTATAACGACAAGGAAACGACGCTGATATTCGACGGTATGTTCGACGAGAGATTGTTGTCCGCAATCTCAAAATATGTGCCGGATTTTGAATATAGATTTAGAGTTTTAGAGAGCGAATACCGCATATACGGCACACATTTGGATATTTCACAGTCGTACCGTGCGTATAAAAAGCCGTATATGATTTTTGGCGAGCCGATACGTACGTTTGTAATGAGCCGCCGCATGAACGGGCTTATAAATAAACGCGATTTTACGGAAACCGAGCGCGGAAATATGCTGCGCTATATCGCGGACAATATCGGTAAAATTTATACCGAACCGAACAAGGATTTTAGCCATGGCTGCCCCGGCATCGTCGGCAATACAATAAGCGGAGTCCTTTCAAGGCTTGTCGACTATTGCGGAAAAGGCTTTTTTAACGCCGCCGTTGAAATGATTATAATAGATTTTCGCGAAAACCATTGTCGTGGGGAACACGATTATAAAATGTTTCCGGACGATTTATACGTTGACTCCGCCGCTAACGAGGTGTTGAGTAATGTATTAAGCGCCGCACAGGAGTTAATGAACACGGACTTCCACGACGCGAACCTTTACTGCGGCATAAATCAAGACATAGACGATTATATCACAAAATTCTATCTGTACAGTTTGAAGTACGATATAATTCGCGGGCGCGACACGATAGGTGCGAATTTGATAGAAATATCTTATTATAAATACAAATTTTTATTAGAACTCGGCAACGATTTGAACAACGCGACCGCCGCTCTTACGGAGCTTGAAAAAGAGGTGCTGGCTAAGGAATACCGCGCGATTTTTATCAGTCACTACCACGCCGACCACGCGGGGCTTATCGGCAAAACCGACAGACCCGTGTATATGGGTGCGGCTTGCAAGCGGATTATGGAAACGGTTTATGCATATACGAAGCGGAAAATGCCCGAACGGGTACGGATTTTTGAGGACGGCGTGCACGTAAAAAATCTGCCGATAATTGTTACACCGTATCTGTGCGACCATTCGGCTTACGACAGTTATATGCTGTCGTTCGAGGCGGGCGACAGAAAAATTTTGTATACGGGCGACTTTCGGGGCGGCGGCAGAAAGGACCTAGATAAGCTGCTGTCGAAATTGCCGAAAGGCGTAGACGTTTTGATTTGCGAGGGAACAAATTTAGGACAAGGAAAGGAGTGCGCCATAAAGACGGAAAAGGAGTTGGAAGCGGCGGCGGTAAAGCTAATGAAAGCCTCGGATAAACCCGTATTCGTGTTGCAACCGAGTACGAATATCGACCGCCTTGTAAGCGTATATCGGGCGGCGAAACGTTGCGGGCGCAAACTCTATGTGGACGACTTTCAAGCGCAAATCACTTTTGCGACGGGCAATCCGCATATCCCAAACCCCGACGGCTTCGACGACGTGTTCGCCTTTACGCCGCGCGCTATAAATGGTGAGCGGTACGAGAAGTTCGGCGCGATAGAAAATAAAAAATCAACCGCGCAAATCGCTAAGGATAGCCGCGCCGTCATTTTAATCCGTCAATCCATGCTGTCGTTTATAAAAAATCTTGCGGCAAAACAATCCTTGAACGGCGCGACGCTTATTTATTCTATGTGGAACGGCTACAAGCAAAAGGACGATATGAAAAAATTCTTAGACGAAATTGCCGCGCTCGGGATAAATATAGCCGATTTACACACGAGCGGTCATGCCGATGCGGAAACAATAGAGCGGCTCAAAAAAACCGTGAACGCCAAAGAGGTCGTTTACGTTCATACGGAACACGGGAGAGAGTTAGGCGGTATTTAGACGCTAAATAGGAATTTTATGTGCGAAAAAGAATTCGATAAAGTATATTCCCCGAGCGGCGGCGTTTTTGGGTGATTGCCGACGGCGAGAATCTAAACGATTTCGAGCTGTTGTCCGTACCCGCGACAGGGGATTTTACCTCTAAAAAACGCGACTCCCACGCGCATAAAACCGTACGAGGGCTGTGCCCGCATTGAGAAAAGCCCCCGGCTATGCGGGGGCTGCTTTTTATGTGTTTCTATTTGCCGTTACTTAAAAGCCTTATAGGCGCCGTAGCCCGAACCCGCAAAAGCTAGGAATTGCAGTATGAAGCCGATTATGTACCATGCCGAGAAGCTTCTTTCAACGGTCGCAACGACTTCGGTTGAGGTTGAGGCAAGATAAACTATCATCAGAATAAAGCTTACGAGCGCAAGCAACGCCGCCGCCGCAAAGCCGATAAATTCCTTGCCCTTCAAGATTTTTGTGAACGAAACGATTGCAACGATAGCCGCCGCGATTATTGCGAATATAAAGGGGAGAAAGATATAGAACCGAGCCGCGAACATATCGCCCAAGCTGTCTCCTATGCCGCCGAGACCGACAACCTTACCGTCGGCGCCGAAGGCAAGCTCGAATCCGTTATAAGACGCTTTATCAAGTACCTTAGGCGTCAAGACGTACTGCGGCAGAACAAATAATATTGCCGCCGCTATCAGAACGGCGATAATTATAAGTCCTATAAGGGGGCTGTTCTTTACCGATTTCTTAGATGATTTTTTAGCCATAGATGTATCCTCCGATATATTTTTGTAGTTACATTATACCATAATTTCTATGTGCCGCCTAGCGAAATCCGATTGAAAATTCTTCCTAATAATTACAGAAATAACAATTTGTACCGCCGCTATAATTACGCATAAGGCGTATGCGGCAATGTTTATAAAATACGCCGCCGTAAAATGACCGTCGTTGTTGGCTATGATGTTTTTGATGACATTGTTGCCGTTGCCGCCGGTCGCAACATACAGCACGACGA
>JAITNT010000171.1 GCA_031290295.1 Clostridiales bacterium | reverse complement strand
TTAATGATACCCAACATGTACACAATCAGCGGCGAGCTGCTTCCCGCGGTTTTCCATGTAAGCGCGCGCGCGCTTGCGGCTCACGCGCTTTCGATATTCGGCGATCATTCGGACGTTATGGCATGCAGACAGACGGGCTTCGCTATGCTCGCGTCAAACTCCGTGCAGGAAGCCATGGACATGGCGCTTGTCGCGCACATCGCCACGCTCAAGTCGAGCGTGCCCTTTTTGCACTTCTTCGACGGCTTCAGAACGTCGCATGAGGTCAGCAAAATAGACGGCATCGAATACTCCGAAATCGCCCCTCTTATCGACGCGGACGACATCAAAAGGTTTAAGGCGCGGGCAATCAACCCCGAGCATCCCTCGCAGCGCGGCACCGCTCAAAACCCCGATATATATTTTCAGGGCAGAGAAGCGGCTAACAAATATTACGACGCGGTACCCGCGATCGTCAAAAAGGTCATGACCGACGTCGCGGCCGTTACGGGACGCAAATACAAGCTTTACGACTACGTGGGCGCGCCGGACGCCGCCCGCGTAATCGTTATGATGGGAAGCGGCGCGGAGGCGGCGCACGAGGCGATCGATTATCTTACCGCGCGCGGCGAAAAAATCGGCTTGCTCAAGGTAAGGCTTTTCAGACCGTTCGCTATCGACGACTTCGTAGACGCTCTGCCAAAAAGCGTCAAAAAGCTGGCGGTGCTCGACCGCACAAAGGAACCCGGCTCTATCGGCGAGCCGTTGTATCAGGACGTGCTTACCGCGCTTGCCGAGCGCAAGCTGAAGAACATAGCCGTAGTCGGCGGCAGATACGGTCTCGGGTCTAAGGAATTTAATCCGACCAACGTACTGCAAATCTTCAATAACCTCAAAAAGCCCGTTCCGCTTAATCATTTCACCGTCGGCATTAACGACGACGTTACCAACCTGTCTTTGCCGGAGGGCAAATTCCTTAACGCCAGCCCCGAGGGCAACATACGCTGCAAATTCTACGGGCTGGGCAGCGACGGAACGGTAGGCGCCAACAAGAACAGTATAAAAATTATAGGCGATCACACCGACCTTTACGCTCAGGCGTACTTTATGTATGACAGCAAGAAGTCGGGCGGCATTACCGTTTCTCATTTGAGATTCGGCAAAAAGCCCATAAAGTCAACCTATCTTATAGATCAGGCGGATTTCATCGCGTGTCACAACCCCTCTTACGTCACGCGCTACGACATGGCGGGCGACTTGAAGCCGGGCGGAATTTTCCTGCTTAACTCAACGTGGTCGCCCAAGGATATGGAGCAAGCGTTGCCGGCTTACCTGAAAAATCAGCTTGCCGCCAAAAAAGCGAAGTTCTACACTATCGACGCCGCCAAAATCGCCGGCAGATGCGGACTGGGCAACAGAATAAACGTAATCATGCAGGCGGCTTTCTTTAAGCTCGCAAACGTCATTCCCTACGGCGAGGCGGAGCAATACATGAAGGACTACGCCAAAAAGTCCTACGGCAAAAAGGGCGATAAGGTAGTACAGGCCAACTGGGACGGCATCGAGGGCGCGGTCCGCGAAATCGTCGAGGTCAGAATCCCTAAAAACTGGCTTACCACAACCGAGGGCGCGCTCGTCGCAAGCGCGCAGACGGACAAATATTTCCAACATTTTATCAACGTTATATTAGAACAAAAGGGCGACAGCCTGCCCGTTTCGGCTTTATCGGCGGACGGCTCGGTGCCCACCGCCACGTCGCAGTTCGAGAAGCGCGGCATCGCGGCGACGGTTCCGGAATGGATTCCCGAAAACTGTATTCAGTGCAACCAATGCTCGCTCGTCTGTCCCCACGCCGTAATCCGTCCCAAGCTCGCCGAGAGCGCGGCGCTTGCCGCCAAGCCCGCAAGCTTCGTAACCAAGCCGGCGACGGGCGCGGCGGGCTATGAGTACCGCATGCAAATCAGCCCTCTCGATTGTACGGGCTGCTCGTCCTGCTCCAACGTCTGCCCCGCCAAGAACAAGGCGCTTGTAATGAAGCCGCTCGACGAAATCGTTGCAACCGAGTCCGAAAACTTCAAATACGCGCTTACCCTGCCTTACGTCAAGCCCGACACGCTCAAGGCTCTCGGCGGCGCCTATAAACCCGACTCCGTCAAGGGCAGTCAATTCCTGCAACCGCTGTTTGAATATTCCGGCGCTTGCGCGGGATGCGGCGAAACCCCCTACATCAAGCTCATTACGCAGCTGTTCGGCGACAGAATGATTGTCGCGAACGCGACGGGCTGCACGTCGATATACGGCGGCTCCGCGCCCACCTGCCCGTACTGCGTAAACTCCGAGGGCGAGGGTCCGGCGTGGGCTAATTCGTTGTTCGAGGACAACGCGGAGTTCGGCTACGGCATGAACCTCGCCTACGGTCACAGGCGCGCCGAGGTCAAAGCGAACGTCCAAAAGGCGCTCGCGGGCGATTTGGGCGCGGATATAAAGGAAGCCTTTACCGCGTGGCTCGACACCTACGCCGACGGCGCGAAGTCAAAGGCCGCCTCGGCGCGCGTCAAGAAGCTGCTGCCCGCCGCCGTCAAAAAAGCGGACGGCGCGCAAAAGGAGCTTCTTACCGCTATATTTACCCAATCCGATTGTCTGGTCAAAAAGTCCGTTTGGATTTTCGGCGGCGACGGTTGGGCGTACGATATCGGTTACGGCGGGCTTGACCACGTGCTTGCGTGCGGCGAGGACGTAAACGTTTTGGTAGTCGATACCGAGGTTTATTCCAACACCGGCGGACAGGCGAGCAAATCCACCCCGACCGGCTCCGTCGCCAAGTTTGCCGCCGCGGGCAAACGCACCAAGAAAAAAGACCTCGGCATGATGGCTATGAGCTACGGCTACGTTTATGTGGCGCAGGTAGCTATGGGCGCGAACATGAATCAGCTGCTAAAAGCCGTCACGGAAGCCGAAGCCTATAGCGGTCCGTCCCTGATAATCGCTTACGCGACGTGCATAAATCACGGCATCGATATGTCGAGAGGACAAGCGGAGACCAAAAAAGCCGTGGACAGCGGCTACTGGCAGTTATACCGCTACAACCCGACGCTTGCCGACGGCGGCGCAAATCCGTTCTCGCTGGATTCTAAGGAGCCGACGGCGGACTATCAGGAATTCCTTTCTAAGGAAATCCGTTACACCTCTTTGTTGAGAACCAACCCCGACATAGCGTCCGTTCTTTTCAAGCAAACCGAGGCGGACTCCAAAACAAGGCTGGACAGCTACAAAAAATTAGCGGAGCAAAATAAGTAGATTGCCGCCGTTACGGCATTAGCTTAATCAATCGTCACAAAAGGGTCGGCTCACGGTGAGCCGACCCTTATTAAAACCGACAAAACGCATCACACTCCGATATAACCCTGCCCGTCCGCATAATCTGTCCGTGCTCTGCATAATTCCCCCGCCCATGCCTAATACTAAGCCCATAAAATAGCTGATACATAGGCGGGACGGGTATATGCTTTTATTTTCGGGCGCGGATAAGCTTAACGGTGAAATAACGGTTAACGGCAGTAAGAACGCCGCAATGGCAATCATTGCGGCTTCATTGCTTGTTTCAGGAAGCATAACGCTCGCAAACGTTCCCATAATCGAGGATATCCGGGACTTAAAAGAAATCGTAACCGGGCTGGGCGGAACCGTGCGGCACGGCGCGGATCATGTCATGCACATCAATTGCGACGGTCTGACGGGCTATACCGCGGTGTCGGATAAGGTGCGTTCTATCCGCGCGTCAAGCTATCTTTTGGGCGCAATGCTCGGGCGCTGCGGCCGCGCGGTCGTCGCCGCTCCGGGCGGCTGCCGCATAGGCGTGCGACCTCTCGATTATCACATCGAGGCGTTCAGGCAAATGGGCGCGGACTGCGAGCTTAAGGACGGCATAATCCGCCTCGATGCGGACGGCGGCAGGCTGCGCGGCGCGGACATTACACTGCCCTTTCCGAGCGTGGGAGCGACGATAAATATTATGCTTGCCGCCGTAAGAGCGACGGGCGTTACGGTAATCCGCGGTTGTGCGCGCGAGCCGCACGTGACGGACGCCGCGGGCTTCCTGGTCGAAGCGGGTGCGCGGATTAACGGCGCGGGTACGGATATTATTACGGTAAGCGGAGTAGAAAGGCTTGCCTTGCGAAAGCCGTACAGAATTATTCCCGACCAAATCGAAGCGGGGACGTACCTGATTTATACGGCAATCGCCGGCGGTGAAATTACGCTGAAGGATTCCGAGCCGGAGCATCTTACAACCGTCATCGAGACGCTCAAGGACATGGGCGCGGATATAGCAACCTACGGAAAAACCGTCGCGATAAGGGTTAACGGACGGCTGAACGCCGCCGACATCGTTACCGCGCCCTATCCCGGCTTTCCGACCGATCTGCAACAGCTCATGATGGCGCTTTTTGCGGTGTCAAAAGGCAAAAGTACAATCCGCGAAACGGTATTTGAACAACGATTCGGCACCGCCGAAATGCTCAACCGCATGGGTGCGGACATCACTCTCGACGGCGACCGCGCCGTAATACGGGGCGTCGACCGCCTGAACGGCTGCGAGGTAGACGCCCGCGCTCTGCGCGGCGGCGCGGCGCTCATAGGCGCGGCGCTCTCCGCGCGCGGCATAACGGCGATAGAGGGCGAGGAGCATATCTACCGCGGTTATGAGGACATTTGCCAAAAGCTCGGAAACATAGGCGCCGCCGCAAGCTTCGGGGGTTAAGCCGACCAAACGTGAATCGGCGCTGCGACAAGCCGCCCTTTACGGGCGGCTGTCTTGCTTATTCCGATTCAGTCGGACTTAAAGAGGTGTCGCTCCGCAAAAGTGCGATTTGCTGCGCTCCAAGTTAATTGCATTGTGTACGGATATAAGTTGCCATGTCATTCAGAGGCGCGCGAGCGCCGTAGGAATCCAGTTTAATTTTATCCTCTTTCCCTTTCCTTTTTATGGTTACCGCGTGCAGTAAGCGGTTTCTGGATTGCCACGTCGCTTTCAGCTCCTCGCAATGACGGGACGCAGTTTGTTTACCCGTAAACAATACCAATTCACTTTATCCATGTCAATGCTATCGCGTAGTCGAAACATCTCTTCGCATCTTTCAACGCCCCTTACAATTAAAACCAGCCCTTGTCATGTTGAGCGTAGTCGAAACATCTCTTCGCCGCTTCCAACGCTCCGATACAATTTACTTGTCCTCTTTCCCCACCCCCTCTTCGCCGCTTGCTAATATAATTACTTGCCCTATTCTTGCCCTTTTTCTTCGTCCTCCCGGCGCGGCTATTCCACCACCGACCCCGTATATTCGTTCTCTTTTTTTATATTCAGCTTAAACATCAGTCTTTGCATGATT
>JAITNT010000151.1 GCA_031290295.1 Clostridiales bacterium | reverse complement strand
TTTTTTTCGCATAAACGTACCGCCTTTTAATTTATCTTATAAACTCCGTTATACTTTCTTAACTTTGTGCCGCTCGGTATAACAACAAAAAAAGAGCATACTATAAGCACACTCTTTTTTACAAATCAAGTATTTGATAATTATTAGGTTTGCAGAAATATCTCTTTCCATATGTCCCCCATGTTTATATATTTTCTTCCCTAAAGTATATTCACCCTCTTGAAGTGCCGTTCAATCCCTTTGCACCTCATATTGCTAATAATATTATAACGCAATAAATTAGGCGCGTCAATAGCTTTTACTAACATAAAAGGCAATAATACTTTTCTATTCTTCTTTATTTTTCGGCTTCCGTGTGATATAATAATTTTGTCATACAGTAGATTTTTTTTAGAAATGAAACGCGGACTTAATTTAAGGAGGACAAATGAACGGTATTCAGACATCCGATACGCTTTTCGAAACCGCGGGGTTATCCAAGGTTTATAAGGGATATGCCGCCGTTAACAACGTGCAAATGACCGTAAAACGCGGTGATATTTACGGTTTTATCGGAGCGAACGGCGCGGGCAAAACTACGCTTATCAGAATGCTGTGCGGAATAATATTTCCCACGTCCGGTTCTATGCGGCTGTTCGGCGCGGAAAGCGAGCCGCAGCTTGTTAAGGCGCGGCAAAAAATCGGCTTTATCGTCGAAAGTCCCGCGCTTATGAGAGGGTATACAGGCTATGACGCGCTCGCGTGGCACAAGCAGCTCACCGGCGCTAAGACCGCCGATATTAATTCTCTGCTTTCATTAGTCGGGCTGGAGGGTACCGGCGGCAAAAAGGTCAAGGACTTTTCTTTGGGTATGCGGCAGAGGCTGGCTATCGCGCAGGCGCTGCTCAATAATCCCGAGTTTTTGGTGCTGGACGAGCCGGCTAACGGCATGGACCCGCAAGGCATGGTCGAGATGCGCGAGCTTCTGAAGCGGCTTAATCACGCTCACGGAATTACCATACTGATAAGCTCGCATATTTTGTCGGAGCTGGAGCAGGTGGCGACTAAGGTAGGCATCATTCACAAGGGCGCGTTGCTTGACGAGCGGCAAATGAGCGATTTGACCTCCGCCTTAGGCGCGGCGGTTATCGTCGAGGTCGATAAGCCCGAGGATGCCCGCGCGGTTATTTCGGGCGGCGGTATAAACGTAAGCGTTACCGGGAACAAGCTTGCGCTCAAGGATTTCGAGGGCGACATAATCAAGGTTTTGGCGCGGCTGCAAAAAAACGGCGTAGACGTCAAGGGGTTTTGGAAGCAAGAGGATACGCTCGAGAGCTACTTCTTCAAGACTACGGAGGGACATGCCAATGCTTAATTTAATTCGGGCGGACTTCAAACGCCTTATCAAGAGCAAGTTATTCTGGATTGCTGCGGCGGCGATTACGGCGGTTATGCTGATGTTATTGCTTGTAATCCGGGTGGCATACGGCGGCGTCGACGTGTCTTCGGATGCGGGCGGGCTTGACATGAGTTCGTTTTTGGTGCCGCTTCCGGGCGCAAAGAACGCCCTGTCGCTGCTGTCCTCCGGCTCGCTGTACATCATAATAGTTTTCGGTCTGATAAGCTCGACCGTTATCTGTATGGATTTTTCACAAGGGACTATTCAATCGTATTTTATCAGCGGCAACTCGCGCGTCAAAATCTTCCTTGCCAAAACCCTCATAACCTATATCGCCGTCGCGATTATGCTTACCGCCGTATCGGTAATTATTACCGCCGTCAGCGCGATAACGTCGGGGTGGGGCGGGACGTTCTCGGGCGCGGCGTTCGCTGAATTTATCGGCAGGTTTTTCCTGATGCTTATAATGTACGCGGCTATTATGTCGATTATAAATTTCCTGTCCTATCTTACCCGCAAAACGGGCGCGGTAATAGGAATTTCGGTTGCTCTGGCATACGTGTTTTTCTTGCTTCAAATGCTCGGAAGCGTGAGCGAGCTTATGGCGTTGCTCGACGGCGGCGACGTACATCCCGTTTTTAAGGTTTTGAACATTATTTCACGCGGTTACGTCGGCACGCAAATCGCCGCCGTAATTAAGGTGGGCGGCGAGGCGAAAAAGCTTGTCGAGCCTGTACTCGTTATGCTTGTCACGACGGCGCTTATGCTTACCGGCAGTATCCTTATCTTCAGAAGAAAGGACTTGAAATAGGGTTGCGGCGGCATGGATTTTTTTGAGGAATTTGCGCTATTTTTTCGTGAAACAGATATTTTTTGCATCGTCTGTCTCGTTATCGGGATAGGCTTTTGCGTGCTGGAAATCTTTCTTCCCGCGCGGCGTCTGTTCGCCGCCCTAGGCGGACTGCTCTATATTACGGGTATGGTTCTGAGAACGGTTGCCGGCGGCTCGGTGCAAACGGTTTTTATTATGGCGGCGTTAGCGGTATTCGTTATTTTGGGCGCGTACATGCTTATGGTAGTTTTAACGAAATCCGGTTGGCTGCGCCGTCAAGCGTCGCCCGCCGCCGCCGCGGTCAAAGCGCCCTCTAACGATTACTGCTTTTTGCTGAATCTCGAGGGTACGGCGGCTACGGAAATAAAGGAGCGGGGACAAATACTCGTCAACGGCGTAGAATTCGACGCCGTTCCGAATTCCGGCGAAATAAGCGCGGGCGCCAAAATAAAGGTGATAGCCGTTCACGGCAAAAAAATCATAGTGAAAGAGATAAGATAAAAAGCCGAATAATTGTATCGGGGCGGTGAAGGCGGCGATAGAGAGGAAAGAGGACAAGTTAGAACTGGATTGCCACGTCGCTAACGCTCCTCGCAATGACGATAGAGGGCTAAGAGAATTGTATGGGGCGATGAAAGATGCGAAGAGATGTTTCGACTACGCTCAACATGACATTGATTTTGTTTTGTTTATGGGGTACGGAAGAACAATGATAACCCGCACCGCAAGCGAGCGCCACGCGAAGCGCGCGAGCGGCTTTTAACCGTACAATACGAGCAACCCGTACACACCCGGATAGACTAAACCTCTTTCACGTCCGACTGAATCGGAATAAGCAAGCAAGGCGGTAACGCCGTCAGCGTAGCGCCGATTCACGTTTGGTCGGTTTCCGAGCGCGCATTCGCGTCCGGGCGGCTTTTACGCCCTGACCGCGTTTAGTAACGCCTCTATGTCCCGCTTATTCAAAATACGCGGTACGGGGTACAGCGGGTTAGCCTCGCGGCAGGCTCTTGCCGCGGCAAGCCCGACGTCGGCTTCCCTGATTACGGACAGCTTATCGGGAATATTCATAGCGGCGTTCAATTCCTTTATCGCCCGGATAAAGCGCAGCGCCTTAGTCTTGTTATCGTCGGTCGGAAGGGCGGCGCCGGCGAGGACGGAAAGCTCCGCGAGGCGTTTACAGACGGATTTGCCGTAATATTCCAAAACATAGGGCAGCAAAACCGCGTTTGCAAGCCCGTGCGGTACGGAGTAAAGTCCCCCCAGCGTATGGGCGATAGCGTGGGCGTAGCCGACGTAAGCGCGGGTAAAGGCGACTCCGGCGTAATACGCGGCTAGCTGCATGTTTTTTCGGGCGTCGATATTTTGCCCGTCCGAGTACGCAACGGGAAGATTTGTAAATATGAGCTTGACCGCCTCGCGCGCCGCCTTACGGGTTTCCTTGGTATTAGAGCCTCCGATATACGCCTCGACGGCGTGAGTAAGCGCGTCCATTCCCGTGGCGGCGGTGAGGTTTTTGGGCAGGTTCAGCGTTAATTCGGGATCGAGCACGGCAAAACGCGGAATCAGCCGCGTGTCGCTTACGGCGTATTTTTCATGCGTTGCGCCGTCGGTAATAACCGCGGCGAGGGTCGCCTCGCTGCCCGTTCCGGCGGTGGTGGGAACGGCAAACAGCGGCGGCGTACTTTTACCGACCCTGAACACGCCGCGCAAGCGCGAAATGCTTTTGTCGGGACGTGCGACGCGCGCGCCCACGCCCTTGGCGCAATCGAGCGGCGAGCCGCCCCCGAACGCGATAATTCCGGAGCAATTATTGGCGCGGTAGACCGCGAGCGCCTCCTCTATATTGTCAACAGTGGGATTCGCGACGGTTTTGTCATAGATAAAAAAGCGTATGCCGCGCTCGGTAAGCCCGGATAGCAGCTTGTCGGCAAGCCCCAAACCGGTTATAACG
>JAITNT010000114.1 GCA_031290295.1 Clostridiales bacterium | reverse complement strand
CCCCTCTATAACGATTGCGCCGGCAAGCTTAATTTCGATTTCCGCGATTTCGCCCTCGATCATAGCCTGCTCCTCCTTGGCGGCGTCGTATTCGGAATTCTCGCTTATATCGCCGAATTCCCGCGCTTCCTTTATGCGCTGTGCGACCTCCGTGCGCGAGGTTACCTTGAGCTTCTCTAAGCGTTCTTCAAGCTGCTTCTTCCCCTCGGGGGTTAACATAAAATCCTGAGCCATTGTTTTCTCCTTACCATATTGATTGCGCGTTCTCCGCGCGTTTTGTCAACTAATTGATTATAATGAATCGCGTCCGTAAAGTCAAGAATATCGAACCTTTATTACGGGGAAAACGCATATTGTGTTATATGCGTGTAAAAGCCGCGCTTGTCCTTAGTGAACGGGGCGAAGCCGAAGTGCGGCTATCCGGCTTAATTCTATCCTCTTTCCTTTTCCGCGTTACCGCATACGGCAGGCGGTTTCCGGATTGCCGCGTCGCTTTCAGCTGCTCGCTAAGGACGGAAGCGGGTCGGTTTTGATTTGTATCGGGGGGGGTGGGTGGCGCCGGCATGGATAGGGTTTTATTTATATGGGGGGACGGGAGTAAGCGGAGCAACCTTCAATCGTACGCAATACAATCAAACCTTATCCGTTAAAAATCATTAGAATTTGCACAATTACCTAACTACATCAAAGCTCTCCCGTGTCCTGCCCTATTTGTCTAATGAGATTATAAAAGTCCGCGTTTGCGTAATTATAATATTGTTTCCTTGTCCCGTACTGTATTTGAAACAACGATACCGTTGTTTCCGTATTGTTACTATCGGTTAAAACAATATATCCGTGCCCTCCGTCATTCATGCTCGAACCGGCTCTTAAAAAACGGGCTTCGTTTACTAACGATTTAACGATAGAATTTACCGTGCTTTCGTCTGTAACGGTAAAAATAATAAGATGCTCGGTGTTGTTATCCCAATAAACGTCGACGCCGATTATTTCCTCTGTAAATTTTTCATATTGAGGAAAATCCATAAAACCTATTTCTTTAGGATATCGATACACAATTATAATTATCAAAAGAACGGATAAAACTAAAGCTCCTAACAAAGCAATCATTTTTTTCATACTATTTTTTATACTATTTTTTAACATTTATTTTTTTAAGGCTTCTGAGCATGTTTTCCCTCCCGTTTCCTATTTGTCTATCGACCAAACGCCGATTTGTTTCATATGCGGGCGACCACATAGGGTCGCTTGCCAAGACATTTTACTTCGCCCGCTCCAAGTATGGCTGTCCCTAGAACACCCGGGTTATCGCCGCCGCCGCGCCGGTTTGGTATCGTTGTATTTTTAACTTGAATTTCATTCGGGCTTATACTCCTAAATTTTCGGCATCCGATTCCCAATTTAACGGATTATCGTCAATATACTTCCATATTTTTGCATATTCGTTTTCGTCGCGTATAATATGTTCATAATAATTCCGTTGCCATAATTTGCCGTTGAACGGTTTAACCTCTCCGTTTTTCACAGCGTTTATATATTTTATCGTCGTATTCCGTTTAATCGCCTGTATAACCGTTCCCAACGTAGGGGCGGATTCCATATCCGCCCCTACGATACCGCCGTTAAGGGTCGCCCGTGCAAGGACAACCGCCGTTTGCCCGCACGTACCCTGTACAAATAAACCGACCCGTCATAATGCCTTTATT
Source organism: Clostridiales bacterium (assembly GCA_031290295.1). Lineage (GTDB taxonomy): Bacteria > Bacillota > Clostridia > Christensenellales > DUVY01 > JAITNT01. The sequence continues at coordinate 1,921 of JAITNT010000114.1, read as the reverse complement.
CTTTTGACGAGCCTGTCGATTCTTTCTAACGCCACAATAAGATTTTTCATGCTTGTCGCGTAACAGCACCGCACGTTATATTCGCCGTAGCCGCCGAACGCGCCGCCGGGGACTACGGCGACGTTCTCCTCTTTCAGCAGACGCGTGGCAAACTCCTCGCCGGTAAGCCCGAGCTTTTTGACGCTCGGGAACACATAAAACGCGCCCTTAGGCTCGTAGCATTCCAGCCCCATACTCTTGAAAGAATTGACCATAAGCTTGCGGCGTCCGTCATAGGACTCGTGCATTTCCTTAACCGCGGCGAAGTTATCGCTTCTGCCTGACTTCAGCGCGTACAGCGCGGCGTACTGGCTTGCCGTGGGCGCGCACATAATAGTGTACTGATGGATTTTGGTCATAGCGTCAACCATAGGCTTATCCGCGGCGACATACCCCAAACGCCAGCCCGTCATCGCAAACGCCTTGGAAAAGCCGCTGACATATACCGTGCGTTCCTTCAGCCCCGGCAACGAGGCGATAGAGACGTGCCTGCCCGAATACGTCAACTCGGCATATATTTCGTCGGATATTACCACCAAATCGTGCCCGATAATAATATCGCTTATCGCCCTTATATCCCTGCGGCTCATTATCGCGCCGGTGGGGTTGTTGGGATAAGGAAAAATCAAGGCCTTCGTACGCGGGGTTATAGCCGCCTCTAACGCCCCGGGCATAATTCTGAAGCCCGCCCCGAGCGTCGTGGGTACGGACACGGGAACGCCGCCCGCAAGCCTTATGCAGGGCGTATAGGAGACATAGGACGGTTCGGGCACAAGGATTTCGTCGCCCGCTTCGCATATGGCGCGGACAGCCAGATCTATGGCCTCGGACGCGCCTACCGTAACGAGGATATCGGTCGCGGGGTCGTACTTAATACCGAACGTTTCCTCGGTATAAAGCGCGATCTGCTCCCTGAGCTGTAAAATACCCTTGTTGGAGGTGTACTGCGTGTAACCCTTTTGCACGCTCTTTATAGCGGCGTCGCGTATAGACCACGGCGTGACAAAATCAGGCTCGCCCACGCCCAGGGAAATAGCGTCGGGACGGTCCGCCACTATATCAAAAAACTTCCTAATGCCCGAGGACGGAAGCTTTTTGACGCTTTCCGATATTTTATCCCCGATATCAAACATGAACGGCCAACCTCTTTCTTTCGTCGCCGGGCTCCATGAGCACGCCCTCGAACTTGTATTTTTTGAGTATGAAATGCGTCGCCGTACTGAGAACCTTGTCTATTGTCGAAAGCTTCTCGGAAACGAACATGGCGACCTCTTTAAGCGTGCGCCCCTCTACAAAAACCGCGAGGTCGTAGCCTCCGCTCATAAGGTACAGGCTCCTGACCTCGGAAAACAGATACAGCTCCTCGGCGATAGAATCGAAGCCCCTGTTATGCTCGGGCGAAACGCGCACCTCGATAAGCGCCTCGACCGTTTCCTTGTCGGTTTTTTCCGTATTGATAACGGTATTGTACTTAACGATTACGCCCGCCCTCTCAAGCCCCTCTATAGCCTGCGCGACGACGACGGTTTTTTCGCCCGTAATGCCGGCGAGTCTTTCCGCGGTTAATCTCGAATCCTCGCTCAACGCGTTAAGAATTTCAGTTTGAAGCTTAGTCATATTTTACTCCTTTTTTTTGCGGATAGCGGCGCTCCGCTGTTTTTTCGCGCCGAAGCGGATTGTTTTATCGGAACGGACAAACGGCGGCTCTTGCCGGAGCGGCGCTAAAGCTAGATTATTTTTTGTTCCTTGCCGCCACATAATTAAGCAGCCCGCCCGCCGCCAGCATTTCCCGTTGTCTTAAAGATACCCGGAGCAAGGCGGTTATCGTTATGTTTTTGGTGGTATTCTTTATTTCTATTTCCGTAGATTCGTTTACGGCGTT